>DATMVI010000304.1:0-2677 GCA_035563275.1 Pyrinomonadaceae bacterium | reverse complement strand
GCGTGCGGAGCAGCAGGCGCGGCAGGCGCGAACCGCGCAGGAGGCGCGCGCACCCGAAGGCAAAGCGCAGCCGCGCGGGCCTTAACCAGACGCGGCGCAGCAGCAGCCGGAGCAGACGCGAAGTCCACCCGCGGCTGCGGCCCGCGTCCGCGATGTCTGAGCGCGCGGCTTCAAGCAGTTGCCCGTACTCGACGCCGGCCGGGCACGCGCTCTCGCAGGCGCGGCAGCCGAGGCAGCGGTTGACGTGCCGCTCAAGCGCCGGCGAGTCGGGCGGCAGACGCCCTTCTTCGGCGGCGCGCATCAGGTAGATGCGGCCGCGCGGGCTGTCATTCTCGTCGCCCGTGACGACGTAGGTCGGGCAGGCTTCGAGGCACAGCCCGCAATGCACGCACGCGAGCAGCTTGCCCTCCTCGGCGGCCAAAGCCCCCGCCAGTTGTGTTTGGCCGGTAATCATTCCAATCCGCCCGACGCCCCCCGGAGGGACGAAATAACTTTCAGTCACCCGAAGCCGAAACGGCCCGGCGAGAAGAGGTTCGACGGGTCGAGTCGCTCCTTGATGCGCTTCATCAGGAAGGCCGACGAGTCGGTCAACCCCCACACGTCCGCGCGCCGCTTTAATTCGCCGGTCGCGCGCTCGACGACGAGCGAGCCGCCCGCCTCGCGCGCCGCGCCGCGCAGGCCGAGCGCGGACGAAAACCTCTCCGCCGGCTCGAACACGCGCACGCGGCCGTCGCCCACGCCCGCGTGCCACGCGAGCGGGCGCGCGGCCCCCGGCCGCCGCTCTTCCAATTTCGCCAGCAGTTCGCCGAGCCGCGAGGGCAGCACGCCAGCGCGCCACGCCAGCGCGTGGTCGCCTCGCGCCGCGTAGTCCGACAGCTTCGACCAGACGGGCGCGTCGCCGGAAAGAGTCTCCATCTCGGCGCCGGACGCGACCCCGCCGACCGTCTCGCGCGCCTTCGCCAGTTGATGTTCGACGGCCGCCTCGGTTCCCGCGAAGCGGAGCAGCAGCGCGAAGTCGCACGCGCGGACGTGGACGCCGGCGGCGTCCGCGAGGCCGGGCGAGAGGAGTTCGGCGGCGGCCGGCTGCAAACGCTCGGCGACGACGGCGCGGCCGGCCCCGTAGAGCCTCGCCCAACTCCGGTCGCGCGCCACCAGCGTCGCCTCGCGCTCGGGGCGCGGCCGCAGCCTGAAGGTCAGTTCGAGGATGACGCCGAGCGTGCCGTGGCTGCCCGCGAACAGCTTGCAGAGGTCGTAGCCCGCCACGTTCTTCACCACGCGCCCGCCCGCGCGCACCACGCGGCCGTCGGCGAGCAGCGTGCGCATCCCGAGGGCGTAGCCGCGCGGCGGGCCGAAGCCGAGGCCGAGCGGCCCGGCCAGCCCCGTCGCCGCCACGCCGCCCGCGGTCGCCGCGCCCGCCCCCGGCGGGTCGAGCGGGAGCCACTGGCCCGCGCGCCCCGCCTCGCGGTTCAACTCGCCGAGCGCCACGCCCGCCTCGACCGTCATCACCAGATCGGCCGGCGCGTGCTCGACGACGCGCGCCATCCGCGTCGTCTTCAGGATGACCCGCGGCGAAGAGGGCGCGCGCCCGGCGTCGAGCCAAAGCCCCGCCCCCGCCGGCACGACGCCCCACCCCGAGCCGCGCGCCGCGAGCACCACCTCGCGCGCCTCCTCGGCCGAAGCGGGCGAGACGACGAGCGCCGCGCCGTCTTCATCACCCCGCCCGACGTGTTCCTCGCCGACCAGCGCGGCGAGCGACGCGAAAACTCTGTCGGCCGGCGCGACCGCCGTCAAACTCCCCGGCGCGGGCGACGGCCCGGCGGGCAACGTCGGCGCAGGCGGCCGACTGGCCGGCGCGGCCCCTTCTCCCGCCGGCCCCGCTCCATTTCTCCCTTCACCCTTCGCCTCTCGCGCTTTGCCTTTACCGCCACGGCTTTTCTCATCCGCCACCGCCCGGCCCTCGCCGCAGCCCCCGAGCGCGGGGATGACCTTGCCGGGGTTGCACAGGCCCGCGGGGTCGAAGGCGGCGCGCACTTCGAGCATCGCGCGCAGGTCGTCGTCCGAGAAGACGAGCGGCAGGTAGTCTTTCTTGTCCAGCCCGACGCCGTGCTCGCCCGTGATCGTCCCGCCCGCGCGCACGCACGCCTGCATGATCTCGCGGCCCGCCTCCTGCACGCGCCGCACCTCTTCGGGGCGCCGCGCGTCGTAGCAGATGACGGGGTGGAGGTTGCCGTCGCCGGCGTGGAAGAGGTTGGCGACGCGCAGGCGGTACTTCGCGGCCGTGCGCCCCACCTCCGAGAGCACCGCGGGCAGGCGCGAGCGCGGCACCACCGCGTCCTGCAACATCAGGTCGGGGCTGACGCGCCCCATCGCGCCGAACGCGCCCTTGCGCGCCGCCCACAGGCGCTTGCGCTCGGCCTCGTCGCGCGCCAGCCGCACGCCGCGCGCGCCGTGCTCGACGCACAACGCGCGGACGCGCTCGACCTCTTCGTCGAGCCCCGCCTCGAAGCCGTCCAACTCGACGAGGAGCGCGGCCTCCGCGTCCGTCGGCAACCCGGCCGCGAAGACGCTCTGCTCGACGGCGCGAATCGTCTCGCCGTCAACCATCTCCAGCGCGGCCGGGACGACGCCCGCGGCGATGACGGCCGAGACCGCGCGGCTCGCGTCGTCCACATCAACG
>DATMVI010000303.1:0-16799 GCA_035563275.1 Pyrinomonadaceae bacterium | reverse complement strand
TCGCCCGCCCTCGAAGGTCACGGAGCCGGCCGTCAACCCGCCGGCGCTGCCCGCGAGCGCGCCGTCGTTCAGCTCGGCCGCGGCGTCGCTCAGGATGAGGCCGGCAATCGTCCCCGCGCCGCTGCGCGCGGCGGCCGCGCGCAAATCGCCCACCCAGCGGAAGTCCGTGCCCGTGCCCGTCACGCGGCCCGCGAGCTGGACGGCGTTCAACTGGAAGTCGCCCGCCGAGAGCAGCTCGGCGACGGCGCGCCCCTGCGCCTCGTAGGAGTTGCCGCTGCCGGTCGCCGTGGCGTTGACGTTCAGGGCCTGAAGGCGGACGCCGTCGGCCGCGAGCGCGTCGGAGACGATCTGCCCCTCGACGCGGTAGTCGTCGCCCTCGCCCGAGACCGTGCCCTCGAAGCGGCCCGCGCCGCGCATCGTTGTCTCAAGCCGCAAAACGTCCGAGGTCTGCGTCAGGTCGACCGACGCGTTGACCTGCATCCGGTAGCGCAGCGCGCGCCAGTCGTCCATGACGCCCGAGAGGCGCGCCTCGGTGACGGGCGAGCGCAGCACGAGCTCGCCGATGTCGGCGCGGGTCTGGTTGGCGCGGGCGTGGAGTTCGAGGTCGATGCGCTCGACGGGGCGGCCGTTGTAGACGAAGGTCGAGTCGGAGAGCCACAGGTCGATGCGGTTCATGCGGCTCTCTTCGGGCGCGCCGGGGTCGTCGGGCTGGACGAGGGCGCGCAGGTTGCGGGCCTCGCCCGAGATGTCGTAGCGGTCGTCGTCGTAGTGGACGACGGCGCCGTTGAGCGTGACCTTCGCCGTCGAGTAGGCGAACAGGATACGCTCGTTCGGCCGCGGCGGCGGGATGGTCAGCTCCGCGAAGTTCGAGCGCCCCTGCTCGTCGAACTTCACCCACAGCTCCAGCCCGTCCACCGTCAGCTCTTCGAGGTCAACCTCGCGGCGCAAACTCAGGGCCCACATGTCCTCGATGCGGACTTTGGCGAGGACGCGGTCGACCTTGCCGATCTGCGCGCCGGTCACGGCGTTGTAGAGCCGCAGGCCGCGCAGCTCGGCCGTGCGCGGCGAGAACTTCGTCTCGAACGAGTCTATCTCGGCGCGGATGTTGTAGCGCGCGAGCGTGCTGACGAGCTGGCGGGCGATGATGCGATCCACCTGCCCGCTGCGGTAGAGCAGGAAGATGATGATGAGGAGGGCGACCGCCGCGACGACGGCGACGACGCCGGTCCACATCGCGTTGCGGCGGTTGACGACCCTGCGCCAGCCGGCGCGCCGCCCCTTCGGCGTGAGCGGCGCGGGCGCGCCCGGCCCGCCCGGCGGCTCCTCGAACTTCAGGGGCGGCTCGTCGCCCGGCGGGGTCTGTCGCGGGTCTTGCTCGTCAGGGGACATAAAGCTCTTCGGCCGGAGAGGCGAACAAGTAGACGGTAGTCAGTAGCCAGTAGTCAGTAGAAAAATCATCCTTCGTCGAACCGTTCGGGTGTCAGCGTCGGCGGACTCGGCGCGGGGCGCTACCGCCTGCCGACTACCGTCTACTGACTGCTCGCTACTTCCCTCTTCCCCTCCCTCGCCGGGCTGCCGAGCGGCACGTTGCCGACGATCTCCAGCTCGAAGCCTTCGAGGGCGGAGACCTTCGGCGGGTGGTTCGTGAGCAGGAGGATGCGGCGCAGGCCCAGTTCGTGAAGTATCTGCGCGCCGACGCCGTAGTCGCGGTCGGTGCCGTAGCCGGTCTCGACGCACGCCTCCGATTTCGACAGCCCGCGCTCCTGCATGAGCTGGTAGGTCTTGAGCTGGTGGACGAGGTCGAGGTTGTTGTGGCGCTGGCGCAGGTAGAGGACGACGCCGCGCCCCTCGGCGGCGATCTTCTCGAGGGCCGTGTGGAGCTGGAAGCCCGTGTCGTCGATGAGCGAGCCGAACATGTCGCACGTCACGTTCTCGGTGTGGACGCGGACGAGCACGGGCGCTTCGGTGCGCACCTCGCCCATCACCATCGCGAGGTGCACCTCGTCGCTCAGCTCGTTCTCGAAGGCGACGGCGCGGAAGGTGCCGTAGACGGTCGGCAGGTCGGTCTCGGCCGCGCGCCGCACCAGAACCTCCTTCCTCATCCGGTAGCGGACGAGGTCGGCCACGGTGATCATCTTCAGCCCGTGCTTGGCGGCGAACTCTTCCAACTGCGGCAGGCGCGCCATCGTGCCGTCCGGGTTCATGATCTCGCAGATGACGCCGGCCGGGTAGAGGCCGGCGACGCGGGCGAGGTCGACGACCGCCTCGGTCTGGCCGGGGCGGACGAGGACGCCGCCCTTCTTGGCGCGCAGCGGGAAGACGTGGCCGGGGCGCGCGAGGTCTTGCGGGCGCGTGTCGGGGTCGACGGCCGTGCGGATGGTGGTCGCGCGGTCGTGGGCCGAGATGCCGGTCGTCACCCCCTTGCGCGCCTCGACCGAGACGGTGAAGGCCGTGCCGAGGAACGAGGTGTTGTCGGCGACCTGCATCGTCAGGTGCAGCTCGTCGCAGCGCTCCTCCGTGAGCGGCATGCAGATGAGGCCGCGCGCGTGCGTCGCCATGAAGTTGATGATCTCGGGCGTGACCAGCTCGGCCGCGCAGCAGAGGTCGCCCTCGTTCTCGCGGTCTTCGTCGTCCACGATGATGATCATGCGGCCCCCGCGCATCTCGGCGGCGGCCTCTTCGACGGAAGCAAAAGGCATGGCTTTAAACTCGAACCCGAACGTCGGCGGAGAGAATTGGTGTCGCCCGTCATGTTAACCGAAACCGCCCGGTTTTGCGAACCGGAAAAATTCGGCCACAGGGGCGCGCAGACGCGGAGAAAACCGGGAGATGACGACGCGCTGAAGGGAGAGCCGCGCGGCCACGCGGGCGGCACTTTCGCTTTGGACTGCCGCGCGCGCCCGCGGCGTTGCTCGGCCTTCCCTCGGGGGCGATTATTTCTTCCCCCCCGTCCCCCCGCGGCTACTTTCGTCCGCCGTCCGCGTAGCCGAGGTCGGCGAGCTTCTCCATCGTCACGCCGCCCGGGCGCGCGCCGACCGAGAGGATGCGCTCGACGTACTTGGCGATGATGTCGGCTTCGAGGTTGACGGGGTCGCCGGGCCGCAGGGTCGAGAGGTTGGTGACGGCCCACGTCTTCGGGATGACGGCGATCTCGAAGTGGTCTTCGGCGAGGGCGGCGACGGTGAGGCTGATGCCCTCGACGGCGACCGAGCCTTTGAAGACGAGGTAGCGGGCGACCTCGGGCGGGTAGCCGATCCGCACCGTCCACGAGCCGCCGCGCTCCTCGGCCGAGAGGAAGCGGCCGCGCGCGTCCACGTGCCCCTGCACGAGATGACCGCCGAGGCGGGTGGCCGGCGTCACGGCGCGTTCGAGGTTGACGGCCGAGCCGGGCCGCAGGTTGCCGAGCGTCGAACGCTGCAAGGTCTCGCGCGAGCCGTCGGCGGCGAAAGAGTCGGGCCGCACGTCGAGCGCCGTCAGGCAGACGCCGTTGACCGCGACCGAATCGCCCTCGCCCGTGCCCCCCGTCACGACGCGCGCCTCGACCGTCACGCGCACGCCCTCGCCCCGCTTCTCGATCGAGCGGATGCGGCCCAACTCCTCGATGATTCCCGTGAACATCAGTTCGCTTCGGCTCAGGTTTGGTTCGGCTTAACTCGCCGGATTGTAGCACCCCGCCGCGCGCGGCAAAACCGGACTCCTCGGGCCGGCCGCCGCGCCCTGCCCCCCGCGCCCGTTACGGGAGTTCGAGGACGACGGGGCCGCTGACGGGCTTGCCGTCCGGGGCCTTGCGCGGGATGTCCGCGAGTTTGCCGCCGCCGTCGAGCGCGCCCACGGCCCGCAGGGTCATCCGCTTGCCGTCGATGGTGACGAGCAGGAAGTGGTACTCGGCCGCCCACGAGAGGGTGTGGGCCGCGTCGAACTTGCCCGGCTCGCCCGACCTGATCTTGCCGGCCCCGCCCGTCACGACGTAGTCCACGCCGCGGTGGCTGGCGTGCTGGCAGTTGTGCTCGTGGCCGCTCAGCACCAGCCGCACCCCGGCCCGCTCGAACTGCTCGACGAGGCCCTCCATCCCGTCCGTGTTGCCGTACTTGGGGCCGGCGCAGAAGGGCGGGTGGTGGCAGAAGGGGATGCGCCAGACGGGCGGCCCGCCGTTCGCGGCCGGCAGGGCCGCGTCGAGAAACTCCTTGTGCTTCGGGTGCTCGAAGAGGCGCTTGCGGCGGTCGAACGACTCCGGCTCCTTCGACGTGTCGACGCAGATGAATTCCACGCCGGAGCCGAAGCGGAAGCGGTAGAAGAGGCCGGGGCCGATGGAGGCGCGGCCCGCGGCCTCCTCGCCCGCGACGCGCTCGTTGACGTAGAAGTTGTCGAAGAGTTGCGAGCGGTCGTCGCGCGACTCGGTCTCGCCCGCGTCGTGGTTGCCGATGGTCGGGAAGACGGGGACGCGGTTGATGACGTAGCGGTAGGGCTGGTAGTAGGTGAAGTACCAGTCGTCGTCCTCGTCGCCGGTGTCGCCGCCGACGGGCAGGCCGAGGAAGCCCCCCGCCCGGTAGATGTTGTCGCCGGTCGTCAGTACGAGGCGCACGTCGTGCTCCTCGACGGCGCGTTCGAGCGCGGCGGCGATCTGCCTCTGGCCGCGGTCTTCGTCCTTCCTGACGCCGACGCCGAAGTCGCCGATGACGGCGAAGGTAACGGGGCCGGGGGCGGGCCGGGTCGGGTCGGGGAAGGTGCGGAAGCGGTTGACGTAAGGCTTGCTCTTCGGGCCGAGGCCCATCTTGTCGCCGGCGCGCTCCCAGTTGCGGCGCGGGCCGCCGGCCCACTCCTCCTCCTGCCCGCCCGACTTCACGAAGACCTTGTAGGTGTATTCGGTGTCGGGTTCGAGCCCCGTCACCCAGCGGTGGTTGCGCTCGGTCTCGGTGACGGAGGCGACGACGTTGCCGGCCGCGTCGGAGACCTCGACGCGGGCCGGGCCGTAAGACTTCGACGACGCGCCGATGGAGTCGGCGCGCGGCGGGTGGACGTTCCTGAGGTCGTCGTCGTCCACGAGCTTGAACTCCTTGCCGGAGTCTTTGACCCTGAAGTAGAAGGCGCCCCACGCGACGAGGGCGGACTTGTGCGTGAGGCCGGCGAGGTTGAGGAAGGGCTCCGAGTAATAGTCGGGCATGGTTGCGCTCTCCTTTTTGCGGGCGAGCCGGCCGGGGCCGCGCGGTCGTCAAATCAGGCTGCGACCGCGGCGGGCGGGTCGGCGGCGGGCGGCTCGTTCATGCGGGATTTCGGTTCGGGCGAGGACGGGGGCGCGAGAGTCCGGCGGGGACGCCCGCCGGCGTGAGGTTGACCCTGCTGGACGGCCGAAAGATACGCGCGCGCGCGCGGCGTGTCAAACAATTTCGGGCGGCCGCGAAAGAGCCGGGCCGCGGGCCGCGCGCCGTCGAAAACGTGCGGCCGCCGTCAGTTATCCTCCGGGCTCTCGCCGCGCTGCTCGCGCCAGCTCGCCTCGGCCGCGCGGCACGCCCGGCAGTAGAGGACTTCGGCGAATTTCGGGCTGTCGTCCGTGACCACGCAGCCCCCGCCGGCCCAACTGTTCGCGTGCGGGAACAGCCTCCCCGACGCCTCCGCGCCGACCGGGTCTAAGACCGGCAGGCCGTAGGCGATCCTGACCTTGTCGCGCTCCAGCTTGAAGCCGTGAACCTCGCAGCTCCGGCCCTCGGCGTCCGGGGGGACGCGGTCTTCCGTGTCGGGCGGTTTCGGCGGGACGACGACGACATGGTAGGGCGACGGCGCCGCGGCCTCGTCGCCGGGCGCCTCCCAGCGGAACTCGAAGGTCAGGCGCGCCGAGGTCGCGCGCACGTCCGGCCTGAACCGCCAGCGCGAGGCCGCGCTCTCGGCCGCCCGCCGGAGCAGCGGGTGGCCGCCCACGCCCTTCGCCGAGGCGACGCTGCCGTCCGCGTTGATTTCCACCTCGACGACGACCTCGCCGACGGCGCGCGCGGCCCTCGCGATGGGCGGGTAGGCGGGGGCGAAGGGGGTCAGCACCTCCGGCTGCTGCGCCGCGGCGGCGGGGTCGCGGCCGAGCGCCGAGACGAGGAGGAGCGAGGCGGCGAAGGTGGCGGCGAGTCTGCTCATGGCGGTGGCGCTCCGGCGGGTGATTCCCCTCGCGGCCGACCTCCGGCCCTCAGGGCTGCGGGTTGGATGCCGCCCCGCCCGCGCCGGGATGTCGCGCGCGGACGACTTCGAGCATGCGGCGGTAGACCTCTTCGATGGGGAGTTCGGTGGTGTCGATGACGACGGCGTCGTCGGCGATGCGGAGCGGCGAGTCGGCGCGCGACGAGTCGCGGCGGTCGCGGGCGTTGATGTCGGCGAGCGTGGCCTCGAAAGTCTGGTCGCGCTCTTTGAGGCGCTCCTCGTCGAAGCGGCGGCGCGCGCGCTCCTCGGGGACGGCCGTGAGGAAGAACTTCACGTCGGCGTCGGGGAAGACGACCGTGCCGATGTCGCGGCCGTCGAGGACGACGCCGCCGCGCTCGCCCATCTCGCGCTGGCGGCGGACGAGCTCGCGCCGCACCTCGGGGATGGCCGAGACGATGGAGGCGGTGTGGCCGACCTGCTCGCCGCGAATCTCGCGCGACACGTCCGAGCCGTCGAGGCGCACCTGCAACGAGTCGGGGTCGCCGGCCAGTTGGATGTCGGCGCGGCGCGCAGCCTCGGCCACGGCCGCGGGGTCGGCCGTGCTCACGCCGGCCCGCGTCACGGCCAGCGCCACGGCCCGGTACATCGCGCCCGTGTCGATGTAGAGCAGCCCCAGCTCGCGCGCCAGCCTCCGCCCCAGCGTCGACTTCCCCGCCCCGGAAGGCCCGTCAATCGCGACGATTAGTTTCATAAGTTATCGGTTGTCAGTCGTCAGTTATCAGTAAGACCGTCCCTGACGGGCGGCTGGTGTGTGACCGTCAGCGCCCGCGTGGCGGAGCCGACTGAGGACTGATTACTGACGACTGACAACTTTTCTCATCCCTTCGAGCGCGCGGTCGATGCCGGCGCGGTCTACGTCGTAGTGCGTGACCATGCGGATCGAGGGGCCGAAGCCGGAGGCGAGGACGCCGTGGTCGGCGCGCAGGCGCGCGCAGATTTCGTCGGACGCGAGGCCCGTGCCCGACACGTCGAAGATGACGATGTTGGTCTGGACGCTTTCGGGGTCGATCTCGACGCCCGTCAGTCCGGCGACGCCTTCGGCGAGCCGGCGCGCGTTGGCGTGGTCTTCGGCGAGCAGCGGCGGCGTCTCTTCGAGGGCGACGAGGCCGGCGGCCGCCAGCACCCCGGCCTGCCGCATCCCGCCGCCGAGGAGTTTGCGCCAGCGGCGCGCCTCGCCGATGAAGTCCCGGCGCCCGAGCAGCACCGAGCCGATCGGCGCGCCGAGCCCCTTCGACAGGCAGAACATGACCGAGTCGGCCGGGGCCGAGAGCGCGGCCACCGTCTCGCCGAGCGCCGCGGCCGCGTTGAAGATGCGCGCGCCGTCGAGGTGGACTTTCAGGCCCGCGGCGTGCGCGCGGTCGCAGAGTTCCTCGGTGCGACCGCGCGTCATCACGCTCCCGCCCGCGAGGTTGTGCGAGTTCTCAAGCGCCAGCAGGCGCGTGCGCGCGACGTAGTACGGGGCGTCGTTGGCGTGGACGGCCCCCTCGATGTCCGGCCACGAGAGGATGCCCGTGCCTGCGGAGCTTTTGACGGGGCGCGCGAGCGCGCCGGCGACGGCCGACATCGCGGCCATCTCGTAGTTGTAGATGTGGCCGCGCTCCTCTATGACCACCTCGCCGCCCGGCTCGGTGTGGAGCTTGACGGCGATCTGGTTGCCCATCGAGCCGGTCGGGACGAAGAGCGCGGCCTCCTTGCCGAAGATTTCGGCGGCGCGCTCTTGCAGGCGGTTGACCGTCGGGTCCTCGCCGTAAACGTCGTCGCCCACCTCGGCCTCGGCCATCGCCCGCCGCATCCGCGCGGTCGGCCTCGTCACGGTGTCGCTGCGTAGATCAACAATGCCCATGTCGTTTAGAAGCCCGATCCTCAGACGAAGGCCGCGAAGACCTCGTTGGAGAGGAGCGCGCCGCGCGGCGTGAGGCGGAGCACGTCGCCTTCGAGCTCGACGAGGCCGGCGTCGCCGAAGCGGCGCAGGTCTTCGGCGAACTCGGCGCGCACGTCGCGGTCGTAGAGGGCGCGGTGCTCTTCGAGGTCGACGCCGCGGCCGAGGAGGCGGAGGCCGAGGAAGAGCGCCTCGGCGCTGGCCCCGGCGTCGTCAAGCTCGGCGCGTTCGACGACGGCCCCGCCGCGCTCGTTCATCAACTCGACGTAGCGGCGGGCGTCGCGCTCGTTCGACCAGCGCGCGCGCCGGCCGTCGAAGGAGTGGGCCGCGCAGCCGAAGCCGTAGAAGGGCGCGCCCGTCCAGTATTTCAGGTTGTGGCGCGACTCGCGGCCCCGCCGGCAGAAGTTGGAAATCTCGTACTGCTCGTAGCCCGCGGCGCGCGTGCGCTCGGCGAGCAGCTCGTACATCTCGGCGGCGAGGTCGCCGTCCGGCGGGCGGTAGCGGCCCTGACGAATCTGTTCGGCGAGCGGCGTGCCCTCGTGGACTTCGAGCAGGTAGAGCGAGAGGTGCTCGGGGCCGAGCGCGAGGGCTTCGTCGAGGTTGCGCGACCACGCTTCGAGCGTCTGATGGGGGAGGCCGGCGATGAGGTCGAAGCTGACGTTGTCGAAGCCCGCGGCGCGCAGGTCTCGGAGCGTGCGGCGCGTGTCGTCGGCGGTGTGCGTGCGGCCCAGACGCCTCAGCTCGCGGTCGTCGAAGGTCTGCGCGCCGAAGCTCGCGCGGTTGACGCCGGCCGCGCGGAAGGCCCGCAGGGCGTCGGGCGTGACCGTGCCGGGGTTCATCTCCATCGTCACCTCGGCGCCCGGCTCGACGCGGAAGCGGCGGCCGACGGCGGCGAGGAGGTGTTCGACCTGCGCGGGGCTGAGCAGCGAAGGCGTGCCGCCGCCGAAGTAGACGGTGTCGACGGCCGCGCCATCTTCCGCGCCGCGGAAGTTCTCCACCTCGCGCGCGACGGCGCGCACGTACTCCTCGGCCAGCGCGCCCTCGTACTGCCCCGTGGCGAAGTCGCAGTAGGAGCAGCGCGCGCGGCAGAAGGGGATGTGGATGTAGACCCCGGCTCGGCTCATGGCGGATGCGGCGGATTATAACACGCGGGCCGGTTGACGTTGACGCCACTCGGCCCGCCCGCCTCCGCCCGCGGTGCTGTTTTTTAATCGAGCCGGCGGGTGCTGCCCTCGCCGCTGATGGCGCGGCGGGGGAGGCGGGCGACGCGCTCGACCTCGTCGAAGGCGCGCAGCAGGTTGCCGCCGAGGATTTTCCGGATGTCGCGCTCCGAGTAGCCGCGGCGCAGCAGCTCGTAGGTGACGTGCGGCAGTTCGGCCACGTCGCGGATGCCCTCGGGCAGGAAGGGGATGCCGTCGAAGTCCGAGCCGAGGCCGACGTGGTCGACGCCGGCCACCTTCGCCACGTGGTCGATGTGGTCGACTATCATCGAGAGCGTGGTGTTCGGCAGGGGGTTCGCCGCGTTGAGCTTCTGCAACTCCTCCTGAAGGCGCTTGGGGTCGCCGCCGAACTGCGCGCTCAGGGCGTCGCGCTGCGGCTTGAGGCGCGCGTCGCGGTCGAGCCCCGCCTGCCGCACCTTCTCGTCGAGGAAGGCCGGGTAGAAGTTGATCATCACGACGCCGCCGTTTTTGGCGATGCGCCGGAGCAGGTCGTCGGGGATGTTGCGCTTGTGGTTCGAGAAGACGCGCGCCGACGAGTGCGAGGCGATGACGGGCGCCGTCGTCACCTCCAGCACGTCCGACATGGTCTCGTCCGAGACGTGCGACACGTCCACGAACATGCCGAGGCGGTTCATCTCGCGCACCACCTCGCGGCCGAACTCCGAGAGCCCGCCGTGGCGGGCCTCGTCGCAGCAGGCGTCGGCCCACGAGTTGGTGTTGTTGTGCGTGAGCGTCATGTAGCGGACGCCGAGGCGGTAGAACTCCCGGAGGGCCGAGAGCGAGTTCTCGATGGCGTGGCCGCCCTCGACGCCGAGCAGCGCCGCCACCTTCCGCTGCTTCTTCGCGCGGCGGATGTCGTCGGCCGTGTAGGCCATCGAGATGTCTTGCGGGTACTTCTCGGCCGCGCGGTAAACCACGTCGATGAGGTCGAGCGCGCGGCGCGCCGAGCCGCCCTCGGTCAAGAACTGCTCGGGCGTGCGCTCCTTCGCGGCGTACTTGCGGTCGACGTAGACGGAGAAGAACTGGCCCGTCACGCCGCCCTGCTTCAGGCGCGCGAGGTCCGTGTGGTACTTGCCGGCCGAAGGCGTGGCGAGGTCGTAGCCGGTGTCGACCATGATCTCCGTGATGTCGTTGTGCCCGTCGACGACGACGGCCTTGCGGTGAATCTCGAGCGCGCGCTTCCACAGGCGCTCGTCGCGCGCGGGCGCCGGGGCCGGCTGCGGCGCGGCCGTCTGCGTCTGGCGCGCGTGGGACTTCGGGGCGCCGGCCGGCCACGGCGCGGCGGCGGCCGCGAGCAGGCAGAGCGGCAGTAACGGGCGGAGGCTTTTTCTCATCATCTTTCCCTGACGCCGAAGTGCGCTTTGAGGAGCGGGGCGATTATAAGGCCGCGGCTAAAGCTTTGTCGCGCGCGCCCGCAGTTGCTCGAAGGCGCAGCGGATGCCGTCCTGAAGTGACTTGCGCGTGGTCACCGCGCGGAGGTCTACGCCGAGGCCGGCGAGGCTGCGGGCGACGCCGGCGCGGATGCCCGTGAGGATGACGCCCGTGCCGAGCAGCCGCGCGGCCTGCGCCGCCTGCACGAGCGTGTTGGCGACCTGCGCGTCCACCACCCTGACGCCCGTGATGTCGATGATGGCGACGGCCGCGTGGTGCCCCCTCAGCCCGTGCAGCAGCGTGTCGATGACGCGGTGCGCGCGCCCCTCGTCGACGGCCCCGACGAGCGGCATCAGCACGATGTCGGCCGTGAGCGGGATGAGCGGCGTGGAGAGTTCGGCCAGCAGCTCGTCCTGCACGCGGATGATCTCGTCGCGCAGCCGCGCCTGCTCGTCCTCGGCCCGGCGCCTCTCGATGACCTGCCCGAGCTGGCTGCCGACGTGCGACATCATCGCGAGCAGGGCGTCGTCGGGCGGGCGCGCCTCGCGGCTGAAGAACTCCATCACGCCGAGCACCTCGCCGCGCAGGAGGACGGGGAAGGCGACGGCCGCGTGCAGGTCGTCGCGGGCCGCGGCCGGCGAGCGCGGGAAGCTCTCGTCGGCCGCGAAGTCCTCGACCCAGAGCGGCGCGCCCGCCTCCCACACGCGCCCCGGCAGCCCCTCGCCGCGCGCGAACTCCCGCCGGCGCGAAAGCCGCTCGACCTCGGAGCCCCCGGCCTCCGCGGCCGGCCACGACTCGACGAAGCGGATGGCCGCGCCCTCGACGCGCCACAGCGCGCCCATCCGCCAGCCCAAGCCCTCGCAGACGGCGCGCAGGATGCGCGGGACGGCCTCCCTGAGCGTGCGCGTCTCGGCCAGCGCGCGCGTCACCTCGTACTGGGCGGCCAGCCGGCGCTCGACGCGCTTGCGCTCCGTGATGTCGCGGATGACGCCGGTGAAGTAGCGCCGGCCCTTGAGGGCGAACTCGCCGAAAGAGACTTCGAGCGGAACCTCGCGCCCGTCGCGGTGGAGGCCGGGCAGCTCGACGCCGCCCCACGAGATGTGCTTGACGCCCGTCTCGATGTAGCGCCGCATCCCGGCCTCGTGCATCCGGCGCAGGTACTCGGGCATGAGCATCGTCAGATTCTCGCCGAGCAGCTCGCCGGCCGCGTAGCCGAAAATCCTCTCGGCCGCGCGGTTGACGAAGAGCACGCGGCCCGACTCGTCCACGGTGACGACGGCGTCGGCCACCGTCTCCATCACGATGCGGCTGCGCGCCTCGCTCTCGCGAAGCTCCTCGACCTCACCGGCGCTGATCGAAACGTCTGAAGACAAACCTGCCCGCTCCGTCTGGAAATCGTGTTGGCCGGGGGTTGCGTCCAATATCCGTCAGGCCACCGAAAAAGACAAGGGAGGCCCGCGCCGCGGGCGCCACTCAGGGCCGGCGCGCCTGCCACAGCGCGAGCCGGCCTAAGAGCGTCCGGTACCCGCCGCACTCGCGCGCCTGCTCGAAGCCGGCGCGGCCCATCATCTCCGGCAGCGACTCGTTATGCTTTCGGAAGTCGGCGACGTGCAGCTCGCCGCCGGGCCGGAGCACGCGCCGCGCCTCGGCCAGCGTCAGCTGCTTGTTCGCGGGCGTGAGGTGGTGAAGCATGAGGCTCGACAGCGCGCGGTCGAACGATTCGTCGGCGAATGGCAGGCGGAAAGAGAGCCCTTCGCGCAGGGTGATTTCCGCGCCGGCGCGGGCCGCCTTCCGGCGGGCGATTTCAAGAATCTTCGGGTCGCCGTCGAGGCCGAAGACCTCCGCGCCGGGGTGCGCCTGCTTGGCGAGGATGGTCAACGTCGCCGTGCCGCAGCCGATGTCGAGGACGCGGTGGCCGGCTCGGACGCGCGCCTGCTCGACGAGGCGGCCCTTGAACTCCGACTCCGGCATCAGCCACCTCACCACCGTGTCGTAGAGCGGGGTCAGCCGGTCGAAGTTCAGCGCCGGGATGTATTTTTCGTCCTTCCTCATCGGCCCAATATGAACGAGTCGTTCGTAAATCACAAAAACGCGGGCGGGCGGCGGGCGGCCCCGGGGCGGCCGGCCGCGGCGCGCTTCGCTCCTGTGCCGAGCTTGCCGCGCGCGGCGTATTCTGTTACACAGGAGCGGCCACGCCGGGAGCGCACACGACACAACTTACGTCCGCGGGAGAGGCGGGCCGCCGATTTTTTCAAGAGGGGGCGTCGAGAGCCGGCCATGTCTTCAGCCACGACCAACATCGAATCGGTGCTGCACGAGGAGCGGGTCTTCCCGCCGCCGGCGCACTTCGTCGAGCGCGCGCGCCTCGGGGCCGAGGAGTACGAGGCGCTGCGGCGCGAGGCCGCCGAGTCGCCCGAGGCCTTCTGGGGCCGGATGGCCGGCGAGGAGCTGCGCTGGTTCAAGAAGTGGGACGCGGTGCTGAAGTGGGAGCCGCCGCACGCCGAGTGGTTCGTCGGCGGCAGGCTCAACGCCTCCGACAACTGCCTCGACCGGCACCTCGGGACGTGGCGGCGCAACAAGGCCGCCATCATCTGGGAGGGCGAGCCGGGCGAGCAGCGGACGCTGACCTACGCGCAACTGCACCGCGAGGTGTCGCGCTTCGCCAACGTCCTCAAGCGCGCCGGCGTCGGGCGCGGCGACCGCGTCGCCCTCTACATGCCGCTCATCCCGGAGCTGGCGATTGCGATGCTCGCCTGCGCGCGCATCGGGGCGACGCACTCGGTCATCTTCGGCGGCTTCGCCTCGAACGCCATCGTGGACCGCGTCAACGACGCCGGCTGCAAGTTCGTCGTCACGGCCGACGGCGGGTGGCGGCGCGGGCAGGAGGTCAGGCTCAAGCCGGCCGTCGACGAGGCCCTCAAGCACACGCCCACCGTCGAAGGCTGCATCGTCGTTAAGCGCACCGGCACGCGCGTCCACATGGAGGCGGGCCGCGACTACTGGTGGCACGAGATGATGCAGACCGTCCCCGACGAGTGCCCGGCCGAGGAGCTCGACAGCGAGCACCCGCTCTACATCCTCTACACCTCGGGGACGACGGGGAAGCCCAAAGGCATCCTGCACACGACGGCCGGCTACCTGCTCCAAACGCACCTGACGACGAAGTGGGTCTTCGATCTGAAGGACGAGGACGTTTACTGGTGCACGGCCGACATCGGCTGGGTCACCGGCCACAGCTACGTCGTCTACGGCCCGCTCTCGAACGGGGCGACGGTGCTGATATACGAGGGCGCGCCGAACTACCCGGAGCCCGACCGCTTCTGGGAGATCATCCAGCGCCACCGCGTCAACGTCTTCTACACCGCGCCGACCGCCATCCGCGCCTTCATCAAGTGGGGCGAGCACTGGCCGCTGCGCCACGACGTTTCGAGCCTCCGCCTGCTCGGCACCGTCGGCGAGCCGATCAACCCGGAGGCGTGGATGTGGTACCGCGAGATCATCGGCAAGGCGCGCTGCCCCGTCGTGGACACGTGGTGGCAGACCGAGACGGGCGCGATCATGATCAGCCCCGTCCCCGGCGCGACGCCGACCAAGCCCGGCTCGGCCACCAAGCCCCTGCCCGGCATCGACGTTTCGATCATGTCGAAGACGGGGCAGGAGGCCGGGCCGAACGAGGGCGGCTACCTCGTCGTCAGGCGGCCGTGGCCTTCGATGCTGAGAACCATCTGGGGCGACGACGAGCGCTACCGCGAGCAGTACTGGTCGGAGATCGGCGGCGTCTACTTCGCGGGCGACGGCGCGCGCCGGGACGCGGACGGCTACTTCTGGATCATGGGCCGCGTGGACGACGTGATTAACGTCTCGGGCCACCGGCTCGGCACGATGGAGATCGAGAGCGCGCTCGTCTCGCACGAGGCCGTGGCCGAGGCGGCGGTCGTCGGGCGGCCCGACGAGTTGAAGGGTCAGGGCATCGTCGCCTTCGTCACGCTCGAAGGCGAGCGCCGCGCCTCGGAGGAGTTGAAGGAGGAGCTGCGCCGCCACGTCGCGCGCGAGATCGGCGCGCTGGCCCGCCCCGACGAGATACGCTTCACCGACGCGCTGCCGAAGACGCGCTCGGGCAAGATCATGCGCCGCCTGCTGCGCGAGATCGCCTCCGGCGGCTCGGTCTCCGGCGACACCACCACGCTCGAAGACTTCTCCGTCCTCGAACGCCTGCGCGCGCAGGAGGAGGAGTAAAAGCGGGTTCCGGGCGCCGGGCGAGGCAGCCGGCTTTCGACCCGCCGCCCGGCGCCCTTTTCCCGATTTCCGCCGCTTTCGTCGTTTACTTATTACGCACCGAAAATTCGAATTTTCCGTGGAGGCCCGAGATGTCCGTCAACTTCTCTACTGAGCAGCGTTCAGGCCCGCGCTACATGGTCAAGATCGCGGTCAGCGCCGAGTGGGACGACGAGCGCTCGGGCGAGCACATCGTCGTCGAGGGCGAGACCGAGAACGTCGGGCCGCAGGGGGCGCTCGTCCACCTTGAGAAGCTGCCCGACGTGGGCAGCCGCGTCAGCCTGACCGTCCCCGACGCGCAGGGGACGACGCTCCGGACGGTCGCCGAGGTGCTCCGGCTCGAACGCAACCCCGTGCAGCCGCTCGCCGCGCTTCAGGTCATCGACGCCACCGAAGAGTGGCGCGGCCTCGTCTGGGAGCCGGCCGCCGAGCTGGCCATGCGCGGCGGCGAGGGCGACGACGAAGAGTACGAACACTGAGAGGGCGAAGGGGCGGCGGGGCGGGCAGGCAGTCTCCCCCCGCCACCCTCTCCGGATTGTCTCGCGCGCCGACTTGGTGCATGATGTTGCCGCCCCCTTAAAAGGTTGAGGACTTCAGGCGGCGTGGCGGAAGGCAACGACATTGCAGGGCGGCCGGAGGCGCCGGCCGAGGGCGCGGGCGACGAGCTGGGCCTCGCCGAGGCGAAGGCGCGCATGATGATGCGCCTCGCGACGCGCTCGCTCCTGTGGGTCGTGCTCATCGGCCTCGTCCTCTACTACTCGATCAAGGGCGTGCTCTGGGTCTTCTACGCGCTGACGGGCATCCTGCTCATCATCGTCCTCGCCGTCTTCTTCGCCTACCTCATCTCGCCGCTCGTCGAGTTCGTCCGCCGCCCGTTCCGCGTCTTCGGGCAGGAGCGGGCGCTGCCGCGCGCCGGGGCCATCGCCATCGTCTACGCGGCGCTCTTCGGCTCGCTCGCCCTCGGCGCGTGGGCGCTGCTGCCGCGCCTCGGCAACCAGATGGCCGAGTTCGCCAAAAACACCCCGACCTACCTGACGAACGCGCGCGCCTTCGCCGACCGCTTCAACAAGGTCTACGAGCGGCTGAACTTCCCGCCCGCCGTGCGCAAGTTCGCCAACGACCGGGTCGAGAACGCCATCAATGAGGTCGGCAACTACGCGCAGGGCGAGGGCCTGACGAGCGCGCTCCACTTCCTCGCCTACCTGCCGTGGCTCGTCCTCATCCCGATCCTCGCCTTCTTCTTCCTGAAGGACGCCGACAGCTTCAAGCGCTCGGCCCTCAGGATGCTGCCGCAGGGGCGGCTGCGCTGGCGCGGCGACGAGTTCTTTCAGGACGTGAACCAGACGCTGGCCGCCTACATCCGCGCGCAGCTCATCGCCTGCCTGCTCATCGGCAGCGTCTGCACCGCGGCCTTCGTCATCTTCGGCGTCCGCTACGCGCTGGTGCTGGGCGTCGTGGCCGGCGTCCTCGAATTCATCCCGCTGCTCGGGCCGCTCATCGTCGCCATCCTCGCCGGCGTCGTGGCCGGCTTCGACGGGGCCGGCAAGGCGGCGGCCGTGCTCTTCTTCCTCGGCGTGCTGCGCGTCACGCACGACTACTTCATCTACCCGCGCATCATCGGCTCGGGCATCCACCTCCACCCGCTCGCCGTCATCCTCGCCATCCTCGCCGGCCACGAGCTGGCGGGCGTGGCCGGCATCTTCCTCGCCATCCCCGTCATCGCCGTCATCACCGTCACCTACCGCCACTGGCTCGAACACCGCGGCAGCACCGGCCTCGTCGCGGAGCTTTTGAAGCCGGCCGAAGAGGCCGCCGTGCCGCCCGCGCCGGCCGCCGAGGCCGGGGCCGAGACGCCCGCCGCCGCCCGCCCGCCC
>DATMVI010000302.1:0-3693 GCA_035563275.1 Pyrinomonadaceae bacterium | reverse complement strand
CGTCGTCGAGCTGCGCCTTGAGCACGGCCACGTTGGCCTCGGCGCTCGTCACGCCGGCGCGCTGGTTCTGCGCGGTCGAGCCGGCCGCGGCGGCTTTGGCCTGCGCGTCGGTGACCCCCGCTCGCGAAGCGCCGACGCCGGCGCGCGACTGAATCAGCCCGGCCCGCGCCTGCTCAAGCCCGGCCGCGGCCTGTTCGAGGTTGGCGCGCGCCTGCGCCACCTGCGCCTGCGACTGCGAGGGGTCGAGCTGCGCGATGACCTGACCCTTTTTGACCTGCGAGTTGAAGTCGGCGTAGAGCGCCGCAATCGTGCCCGACGCCTGACTGCCGACCTGCACGGTCGTCACGGCTTCGAGCGTGCCCGTCGCGGTGACGGTGTTGCGCAGACTCCCGCGCTCGACCCGCCCCGTCATGTACGGCGCGGCGCTCGCGCCGTCGCCCCACACCCAGAAGCCAGCCAGCGCCAGCGCGACGACCGCCACCGACGCCACAACGAATCGCTTCTTCGTGCCCAGCTTCGCCTTCATCCACTCCATGTCTGTAACCTCGCTTCTTCCCCTGTGAAAAAAAAGGGCGTGTTTGCCCTTAAATCAACCCACATCCAGATAGACACCACCGGCGCGGCGGCGGTTACAGGGTAATTGGACAGTTAGTCAGTTATCGGTCGAGAAAAAGCCGCGCGGCGCGTCTCACCACGAAAGAGACGCGCCGCGCGGTCTTTTTCTGCCGCCCGCTCTTAAATCCTGTGCGACGGCGGGCCGATGTGGATGTGCGGGCCGGTGGCCGAGCCGGGGACGGCGGCGCGGAAGGCGATGAAGGTGATGCCGTTGGCCTGCAAATAGCCGATGAGGGCGCGCCCCTCGGCGCTGTCCGGATGCAGGGCCACGTCAACCGCCCGGCGGTGGTCGAAACCCATGCGGTCGTGTGTCGCAGTCTGACCGACCGCGCTCGTCGGGAGCGGGCGGCCGAAGGCGTTCCAGAAGAAGGACTGCACGCCCGAGAGGTTCGAGACCGTCCAGTTCGAGCCGCCCGTGTGGCGGATGATGACCGAAGACGAGCTGTATCTGGCCGTCGTCATCAGCCGCCCGCGCGCGGCCGCGGCGCGCTGCAAGCGGGCCAACTCCGCGGCCTGCTTGGCGGCCTCCTTTTCGGCCTCCTCGGCGGCCCTGACCTCCGCGATGAGGTGGTCTGAGTCGGTAATCTGCTTGCGTAAATCTTCGAGCGCGGCGCGCTTCTCGGCGAGCGCCTGCTCGCCCTGCTCCAGCTCGCGGCGGGCGACGAGGCCGTCGGCCACGAGCAGCTTGAGCTGTTCGTGCGACTGCTCGGCCTTCGCCAGTTCCGCTTCCTTCAGGCGGATCATCTCGCGCGTGCCGGCCTTGTACTCTTCGGTCGCCTCGACGAGCGCGGCGCGCGCCTGCGAAAGTCCCTCGGCGGCGGCCGTCCGCGCCGCCTGCGCTTTCTGCGCCGTCTTCGTCTGCGCCTTCTGCGCGTGCGCCGTCACGCCCCCGAATAAGAGGACGAGCGCCGCGGCGGCGAGACGTAAATGGATGATCCTTCCTATGCTCAAAGACATTCTCACTTCTCGATAGACACCGGCCGCGGGCGCCCGGTTACGGCCGGCGGCGCGGCTCCAGAGTTACCTTACGAGCGGACGTTGCGAGGGGTTCACTTTCGCCTTTAAATGAGGGATCAATTTGATGCGCGAGGCGCCGTTTCTACTGCCCGCGCGGGCCCCGTGTAACCGAACCCGGCCCCGCGGTGTCTTACCACACAGAAGGCTTTTCGGCCTTCCGGCATAAAGAGGGTCTCCCGTGAAAAAGGGCCTCTCCCCCGAGGCAACAAGGAAGGGTGATTTATGAAAAAGATTCTGGGCATGGTACTGAGCTTCATGCTGCTGGCTGCGGCCTCCGCGCCGGCTCTGGCGCAGGGCAGGAACGCCCGCCGCTACGACGGCCGCGCGGCGCAGCAGAGGCGCTACGACAACCAGCGCTACTACGACTACGACGAGCGCTACGACGACGACCGCTCCGTCTGGGATAAGCACCGCGACAAGATCACGGTCGCGGGCGGGACGGCGGCCGGGGCCGTCGTCGGCGGCGTGGCCGGCGGCAAGAAGGGCGCGATCATCGGGGCCATCGTCGGCGCGGCCGGTTCGGCTCTCTACACCTACAAGATGCGCGACCGCGACGACGACCGCCGCTACCGCTACTGACGCGCGGGTTGTAACGCATCTCGCGCCCGCGGTGTCTGACAGGTCTGGGGGCCGGGCGTCGGCCCCCACGCTCTAAAAAGCGAAGGAAACTCCTCCCCTCAACCAAGAACAAGGTAAACTGTAGTCTCAAGGAGCACGCATTAAGATGAAAAGACTCGGGAAGATCAAGACTCTGGCCGTCGGCTCGCTCGCGGCCATTGCCATCGCCGCCCCCATCGCCATCGCCCAGAACGGGCAGGGCGGCCCGGAAGGCCGGCAGGAGATGCGCGAGGGGCGCGGTCGTCGCGGCGGGCACCGCGGGGGTCACAGGGGCGGCTTCGGCTTCCGCGGCATCGAGCTGACGGACGACCAGAAGGCGCGCCTGCAGCAGCTCCGCGAGGGCTTCGGCGAGCGCACGCGGTCGCTGCGCGAGCAGCTCCGCGCCAAGCGGCAGGAGCTTCGTCAGGCCAACGACGGCGCCACCTTCAACGAGGCGCTCGCCACGCAGAAGCTGACCGAGGCGGCCGCCCTCGAAGCCAAGCTGATGGGCGAACAGTTCCGCCTTCGTCAGGAGTCACTCGCCATCCTCACGCCGGAGCAGCGCACGCAGCTCGAACAGCGTCGTGAGCAGCGCAAGCAGCGCCGCGAGCAGCGCCGCGGTCAGGGCGGCGGCGAAAGCGAAATGTTCTAACACTCAAAGGGCGTCGGGGGCCGGGCGTCGGGTGTCGGGGTAAAGACAAGTTGCTTCCCCCGGCGCCCGGCCCCCGACGCCCGACACCTTCTTCCGGGGTGAGTCACTGCGCGACAGCTTGGAGCAGGCGGACGACTTGGAGCTGGCGCGACTCGCGCGCGGCGGTGACGAGTCCGCCTTCGGCGAGATCGTGCGGCGCTACAGCCCGCGCGTGTTCCGCGTCGCCGGCCGCTTCTTCCGCCAGAGGGAGCGGGTCGAAGAGGCCGCGCAGGAAGTTTTTTTGAAGGCGTTCACGCAGCTCGACGGCTTCGAGGGGCGCGGCTCTTTAGAGGGCTGGCTGACGCGGATCGCCACCAACACGTGCCTCAATCTCCTGCGCGCGTCGGGGCGGCGGCCCGAGCTGACCGTCTCGGACTTGACCGAGGACGAGGGCACGTGGCTCGAAGACCAGCTCTCGGGCGTGGCCGCCGCGCGGCACGAGGCGGCCGAGCGCAGCATGGTCGCGGCCGACTTGGCCGGGCGCGTGCTCGAAACGATGTCGCCCGACGACCGCCTCGTCCTGACTCTGGTTGACGGCGAGGAGATGGCGGTCAAAGAGGTCGCCGAGGTGACGGGCTGGTCGGAGTCGAAGGTTAAGGTTCAGGCCTTCCGCGCGCGCCGCCGGATGCGCGCGGCCGTCGAGAAGCTTTTAGAGTTCCGCGGGAAGGGGCGTAGCGTAGAAAGCGCTGGTGAAAGATGAAAGACCAACACATCATCGGCATCCTTGAGGGCGGGCCGCTCGCGCGTCTGAGCGAGGGCGAACTGGCGGCCGT
>DATMVI010000301.1:0-4638 GCA_035563275.1 Pyrinomonadaceae bacterium | reverse complement strand
GCCGGCGCCCGCCCCTTCGGGCAGCGTGGTCGGCGCGAGCGGGTTCATGCGCTGCTGCGCGGGAGGGCCGCCGCCCGTCAGCGGGGCCGCCGCACCGCCCGCCGTCGCGCCCTGCTCGGCCCCGAGCGAGCGGATGTAGGCGATGAGCTGCAAGACCTGCTCCTCGGTGAGCTGGCCCTGATAGGTCGGCATGATGGCCTGATAGCCCGCGGCGAGCTGCCCCTGCGGGTTGAGGATGGACTGGCGGACGTAGGTCTCGTCCACCGTCACGGTCTGCCCGTTCTGGAGCGGCTGCTGCTTGCCGAAGAGGCCGTAGAGGTTGGGGCCGCGGCCGGCCGGCCCGCCCGACTCGACCGTGTGGCACGAGGCGCAGCCCCGATCTTGGAAGAGCTTCTGCCCCTGCGCCGCGGCCGACTCCGAGCCGGCCCCGCCCGCGAGCCACTGCTGGTAGGCCGTCGGCTCCATGACCTCGACGTAGCCGACCATGCCGGAGTGGTTCGTGCCGCAGTACTCGGTGCAGAAGAGGTAGTAGCGGCCGGCCTTCGTCGCCTCGAACCACATCTGCGTGTAGCGGCCCGGCACCACGTCTATCTTAACGCGGAAGGCCGGGATGTAGAGGCTGTGGATCACGTCCTCGGTCGTCATCGTCAGCTTGACGCGCGCGCCGAGCGGGACGTGCAGCTCGTTGATCTCGCGCTGCCCCGTCTGGTGCTGGAACTTCCACATCCACTGCTTGCCGACGACGTAGACCTCCATCGCCTGCTTCGGCGTGCGGTAGACCTTGAAGTAGATCGAGGCCCCCCAGACGAAGATGGTCATCGAGATGAGGAGCGGGATGACCGTCCACGTCACCTCGAGGATCATCGAGCCGTGGCGCGGGCGCGGCACCTCCGCGGCGTGGCGGCGGCGGTAGGCGATGGCGAAGTAGATGATGCAGAGCGTGATGACCGTCGAGAAGAAGATGGTGATGAGCACGAGGTAGGCGTAGAGGGCGTCCACCTCGGGCGCGACGGTCGAGGCCTGCTCGGGCGCGAACGGCACCGTGATCTGCTGCAACAGCGGCATTGCTTCGATGAAGCTCACTCGGAACTCCCCTTCTCCCGGGGGCTTCGGCCGGGGCCGGGCCGGGCGCTTTACGCGCCGCCGACCCCGATCTCGGTCTCCCAGCGCTCGCCGGCGCGCCTGCGCCGCAGGACGAGGACGAGCGCCACCGCGGCGATGACCGTCAGAATCCCGGCCAGCCGCATGATGTTCATGATGACGGGGCCGTACTTACCCGTCGTCGGGTCGTAGTGGTAGCAGTAGAGGACGAGCTGGTCGACGGGCGAGCCGACCTTCGACGACGACGACTCGACGAGCGCGAGCCGCAGGGCGCGCGGGTCGTAGTCGATGCCGTAGAAGTAGTGCGAGAGCCTGCCCTCGGGCGTGGCGACCATGATGGCCGACGAGTGGGCGAACTGCTGCGAGCGCTCGTCCCAGACGTAGCCGAAGCCGACGGCCTCGGCCAGCCGGCGCACCTGCGCCTCGTCGCCGGTCAGGAAGTGCCACCCGCCGGCCGCGCCCTCGCGCCGGTAGCGCTTGACGTAAGTCTCCTTCTTGCGCGCGGCCAGCTCCGGCGTCTCGCGCGGGTCGAAGCTCACGGTGACGATCTCGAACTCCTCGCCCGGCGTGAAGCTGACGGCGTCGAGCGTGCCGACCAGCCCGTTCAGGATTTGGTTGCACAGCATCGGGCACTCGTAATAGACGAGCGTCAGGACGACCGGCTTCCCGCGCCTGAAATACTCTTCGAGGCGCACGCCGCGCCCCGCCTCGTCGCGGAAGCTGAGGTCTAAGGGAACCTGCGCGCCGAGCCGCTGCTCGATCTTCACGTCCCTGAGCACGTCGGGCGTCCCGCCCTGCGGCATCGAGCTCATCGGCGGCCGC
The DNA here is from genome assembly GCA_035563275.1 of Pyrinomonadaceae bacterium. GTDB lineage: Bacteria > Acidobacteriota > Blastocatellia > Pyrinomonadales > Pyrinomonadaceae > QHXN01. The sequence continues at coordinate 2,715 of DATMVI010000301.1, read as the reverse complement.
CCGTACTGCGCCCGCGCCGTGGCCGCGCACAGGCACAGGAGGCACAAGGCCAGAGGCCAGAAGCCGGGGGCGAAAGTCGCCCGCGGCCTCGCCGAACCCTCCCCTGATGACGGACTGATGAATCTAAGAACCCGTTCTTTCATTATTGCCTTTCGCCCCCCGACTTCACGGGTGCCGCTGCTCGGGCTGCTGCCCCGAGCTGGGCATCGAGGGAACCTGCTGCCCGCCCGGCGTCGCCGCGGGGGGCGGCTGCCCCGTCGCCTGCATGCCCTTCCGGCGCTCGGCGTAGCGGCGCATGGCCTCCTCGATGGGGACGCGCACCGTGCCGGCGTTCTGATCCACCCAGCCGTAGCCGTTCAGCTTGCGCTGCCACTCGTCGCGCACCTGCCAGTACTCGGACTGCGGCTGCGGCGAGCGCTCGATGGGCGACTCGGTGTCGTAGTCGAGCGGGATGCGGCGCCCCCCCTCGTCGCGCACCTCGAAGCCGGGGGCAAGTTGCAGCCGCGGCTCGGGCGGCAGGCGATCCTGACCCTGCCGCGCCAGCGGCGACGGCCGCAGCTCGGCCGCCGCCTCGCGCTCCTGAAAGAACTGGAACATCAGGTACATCGCCAGCGCCATCGCCCCCGTGAAGAGCGTCAGCCCGGCGACGAACCACAAGAGCGGCCGCACGCTCACGTCCGAGTGCTCGTGCGCCACGTCCGGGTTCGTGATGTACGACACGTCCGGCGTCTCGTGGATGCTGTCGCGCTTACGTTTCCCGAAAGCCATCGTCAAACCTCAAGTAGACAGTAGTCAGTAGTCAGTAGTCGGTAGGAAGACCTTCGGTAGCGAACCGTTCGCGGTGTCAGCGTCGGCGGCCTCGGCGCGGGGCGCTACTGACTGCTGACTACCGTCTACTGACTACTCCCTCAATGGTGCTCGGTCGCCGCGATCGCCTCGGCCAGTTTCGGCTCGCCGAGCGGCAGGAGCGGGCGCGAGACGAGTTGGCCGAAGTAGTACCAGAGCCAGACGCCCCCCAACCCCGCCGTGACGGCGAGCATCGGCAGGAAGTGGCGCAGGAGGTCTACGGCGTGGAACTCGGCCTCGCCGCCCTGATGCGCCGACGGCGCGAAGAGGAAGACGAGGTCTACGGCCCGCATGAAGAGCATCAGCACCGCCACCTGACGCAGCAGCCGCGGCGTCCGCTTCAGGCCCCTCGAGAGGAGCAGCGCGAACGGCAGCGCGAAGTGGAAGAGGATGAGCGCGAGGCCGACGTATTGCCAGCCGTGGCGCAGCCGCCGCAGGTAGAACGGAATCTCTTCCGGCAGGTTCCCCGCCCAGATGATGAGGAACTGCGAGAAGGAGAAGTAGGCGAAGAGCATCACGACCGCGAGCAGGAGCTTGCCCCAGTCGTGGAAGTGGAGCGGGCGGTAGGCGTCTCTCATCGGCTCGTGGCGGACGAGGAAGGAGGCGACCGTGATGGCGAGCGCCAGCGCCGACAGCCCCCACCCGGCCATCAGGATCAGCCCGTAGATGGTCGAGAACCAGTGCGGCTCCAGAGACATCCCCCAGTCGATCGCCGCGAAGGTCACCGTCAGGCCGAAGAGCAGCAGGCCCGGCCCCGACCAGTCCTGCATCCTGCGGCGGACGCGCGGGTCGCCCGTCGAGTCCTGCTCGCGCGACCACTTGCTCATCAGGTGCGCGAGCGCGAACCAGACGGCGAAGTAGACGAGGCCGCGGACGATGAAGAAGGGCTCGTTCAGGTAGGGCCGCTTCCACCTGATGATGGGGTCGTGCTCGGCGTAATAGTGGTTCGACCACTCGTAGAGCGACTCGCCGTGCTCGTGCCCCGGCGTGTGCGGGTGGACGAAGAGCGCGACGACGACGGGGATGAACATCAGGGCGACGAGCGGCACGGTGCGCGCCGCGGCCTCGAAGAGCCGGCGCGAGGTGATGGCCCACGCGCCGCCCGACATGTGGCCGAGCATGAGCCACGCGAGGCTCCCCACGGCCAGCCCCGCGCAGAAGACGAAGCCCGTCAGCCACGAGCGGAAGACCTGCACGACGCCGCCCATCAGGAACGCCAGCACGACGCCGACGACGAGCGCGGCCACGCCGACCAGCAGCGCCCTCCCGCGGTAGCGCGTGACGACCTCGGGGGCCGTGTAGTTCGCGGTCGCCATCACCTGTGCCTCTCCTCCCGGGTCTCGGGGCGCTCGCGCCCGCCGTAGTCCGTCCGCTGGTGCTCGCCGGCCCGGTTCGAGCGAATCGGTTCCGTGTAGCCCGTGGCGACCTTCTGCCGCTGATCCTCGGTCAACTCGCCCTGATTGAGGCGGCGGCTCAGTTGCAGCGCGCGCACGTAGGCGATGATCTTCCAGCGGTCTTCGGGCGGGATCATGTAGGCGTAGGCCGGCATCGCCCCCCAGCCGTTCGTGATCACGTCGAAGAAGTGGCCGGCGTCCGACTGCCCCTCTTGTAAACGATCCTCGTGGAACGAGGGCGGGCGCTGGAAGCCGCGGCGCGGGATCATGCCGTCGCCGTCGCCGGCCGCGCCGTGGCACATCGCGCAGAAGGCGTCGAAGCGGTCGCGCCCGCGCTTCAGCGCCGCCTCGTCAATCGCCATCGGGAACACGTCCGCGCCGCCCGTGCCCGACGCGCCCGGCACGCCGCCCGCGACGTTGCCGCGCACGTTGACCTGCCCGGGCACGCTGCCCGCGCCGCAGCACGGCCTCGTCA
>DATMVI010000300.1:0-2831 GCA_035563275.1 Pyrinomonadaceae bacterium | reverse complement strand
GCCGTACTGCCCCGTGGTCAGCGTCGAGACCGGCAGCACCGAATGCTCGTCGCGCAGCACGGCCTCGCAGATGCGCGCCACGCACGAGGCGATGGCGACCGAGGTGTAACCCTTGCGCTCGATGATCTCGGGCGCGGCGCGGCGCACGCGCGCGAGCAGGTCGCCGAAGTCGGGGCACGCGCGGCCCGCCCCCTCGCAGAACTCGCGCAGGGGCACGCCCGCCACCCGCGCCGAACTCCACGCCGCCACCTCCGAGTCGCCGTGCTCGCCGATGACGTAGGCGTGTACCGACCGCGGCTCGACGCCGACCGCGCGGCCGAGCATCGTCCGCAGCCGCGCCGAGTCCAAGACCGTGCCCGAGCTGATGACGCGCGCCACCTCCAGCCCGGACATCTCCTGCGCGAACTGCGCGAGCACGTCCACGGGGTTGGTCGTCATCAGCAGGATGCCGCCGAAGCCTTCGGCCATGAGCCGGCTCATCACGTCGCGGATGACGCCGACGTTGCGCCCCAAGAGGTCGAGGCGCGACTCGCCGGGGCGGCCGCCGACGCCGGCCGCGACGACGACGATGTCCGAGCGGGCCGCGTCGCGCCAGTCGCCGGCCCACACGTCCACGGGGCGGGCGAGCGCGGCGGCGTGCTGCAAGTCCATCGCCTCGCCCTCGGCGCGGCGCCCATCTTTGTCGAGCAGCACGACCTCGCGCGCGTGCCCGCCCAGCATCAGCGCGTACGCGCTCGTCGCGCCCACGTTCCCGCAGCCGACGACGGCCACGCGATCCTGACTCACACTTCTGGGGAAGCTCTCCGGATTCATAAATAAAGTAGTCAGTAGTCAGTAGTCAGTAGTCAGTAGAAAAACCTTTCGCGGTCGCGTGGACAGCAGTGTAAGTGTCCGGCGGCCGGAGACACAAATCCGCCGTCTACAGCTTTCGCCTACTGACTGTCCTCGACCGCGATCTTCCTCGCGCCCCGCGCCTGCGGAGATTTGCCCCAACCCGTTGCGGAACTTTCCGCAGAATCGAGAAAACAGAACCGCGGGCGGCGGGGCGGGCCGGGTGTCGAATGTCACCCGGCCCGCCCCCCGCCGCCCGCGGTTCTGTTTCTTAACGTCTCCGGCCCTTACCGGCTGGCGGACGCGCCGGCGCGGAGGTTGACCAGTTCGTTGATGCGGCCGCGGATGGCGGCGGTGAACTGGCTGATCTGGGCCGGCGTGTAGTTGGCGGCGCGGAAGGCGTCGTTGAGCTGCTTGTCGCTCAGGCGCGAGAGCAACTGGCCGGCCCAGCGCGCCTGCTCGACCGTGATGTCTTCGAGGAGGTTGGTGTTCTTCCCCGTGAAGTCGAACTCGACGACGCCGCCCGCCTTGACGCCCTTAACGAACTTGTCGCCGCTGAAGCCCTCGGGGTCGTTGCGGCTGCGCTTGAGCGTCCAGAGCGCGCCGCTGCCGGTCTTGCCGAGCGTGGCGCCGAGGTCGCTGATGGCGTAGCGCAGGTCGGGCCCGCCGTCGGTCATCAGGACGTTGTTCTCGTCCTTCATGTCCCAGTTGTTGAGCAGGATCATCAGGGTCTTGAGCGCCTGAAGCTCGCGCTTGCCCGAGAACGGGTTCTGCGACCAGCTCCACATGCCGTGGCGCTTGACGCCCTCGGGGCGCAGCTCGAAGCGGACGTTCTCGACGGCGCCGACGGTCGGGATGGTCGCGCTCGGGGCGAGGTAGGTGATCTCGGTCATGTAGCCGGCGGCCCACACGAGTCGCGTGGCGGCCGTCTCCGACTGCGCCTCGCGGCCGACCTTCGCCACCCACGTCCGGCCCTTCGCGTCCTTGACGCGGTACTTCTTCGACCAGCCGCCCTTCTCCTCCTTGATGAAGGTCAGGTTCGAGAGGTCGGGCACGTTGGCCTCGCCGCCGGGGCCGTAGAAGAGGTCGAGCGAGGCGGCGTCGCGCTCCTGCCACAGCACGGGCGTGCCCGTCGGCGGGGCCTTCGGCTCCTTCTCATTCTTCGATTTGTCGTTCTTCTGGGCGGCCGCCGGGGAGGCGAGCGCGAGGACGAGGGCGGCGACTATCGCCGCCAGCGCGGGGGTCTGACGTTGCCGGAACATCTTAAAAACGGCAGGGCGGACAACTACCGACTCTCGCGCCCCGCCTGTCTCCTCCTTCAAAAATTTACTGCCACCGACCGCGCCGATACTACCAACTCGCGCCGCTTTTGGCTACAGGCGGGAAATTAGGAATTAAGAATTAAGAATTAAGAATTAAGAGTTGAAGAGGTCGGGAACACGGAAGGGCGCTGCGCCACCACACAATTCTTAATTTTTAATTCTTAATTCTTAATTGCTTTTACTGCTTGAGGCCGGGGCGGAGGGCGCGTTGGTGGGCGGCGGCCTGCTCGTCGGGGGGCTGGAGCGACCAGAGCCAGCGGACGGCCTGTTCGAGCTTGCGGCGGTCGCCCGAGTCGAGCGCCTCGCGCCCCTGCGCGAGCCAGCGGGCGGCCTCCTCGTGGTTGACGAAGGGGCGGCCCGGCCGTTCGAGGTGCCGGAACCACTGCTCCCAGAACCAGTCCTGCGCGTAGAGCACCTGCCCGCGCAGCTCGCGCATCGAGGCGAGGGTCTTGCGGACGCCGCGGGCGTCGCCGCGCGCGGCCGACTCGCGCAGCTCGCGCTCGAGCGCTTCGAAGCGCGCGCGCTGCGCCGCGGTGCCGTAAAGCCTCACGTCCGACTCGATGTCGAGGACGGCGGCCTCCGCGTCCTCGACGGCCGAGCCGCGCGGGCCGAGGCCGGCGCGCCGTTCGAGGTCGGCGACGCGCGCGCGCAGCTCCCGCATCCGCTCGACCGCGCCGC
>DATMVI010000299.1:0-10613 GCA_035563275.1 Pyrinomonadaceae bacterium | reverse complement strand
GCGAGGCCGGCCAGCAGCGCGCACGCCGCGAGCGCCGCAATGATTTTCCCCTGAGCGCGCATCCCCACTTCGCTAATCGCCGCCCGACGCCGCGGCCGGCTTCGTGGCCGCCGACTCCTTCGCCGCCGACTTCGGCTCCTTCGACTTCGCGTCCGAAGTCACGGGCTTCGTCTCCTTGGCCTCGGGCTTCGCCTCCTTAGTCCCCTTCGTCTCCGACGTTGTTTCTTTATTATCTTTCGTCTCCGACTTGCGGCCCGCGTAGTCGGTGACGTACCAGCCGGAGCCTTTAAGCTGGAAGCTCGTCTGCGACCACTGCTTCGTCAGCTTGCCGCCGCAGCGCGCGTGGCGCGCGAGCGGCTTGTCGGAAATCTTCTGCATGACTTCGAGGTGCGCGCCGCACTTCCCGCAGGTGTATTCGTAGATGGGCATTGTGCCTCCAGACCTCTCGAACGCTTCTCGGAAATGAAACCTTCCCGCTGCAATTATACGAACAAGACGGCGGCGCGCAAGCGTCTCGGACGTACGATGCGGCGCGGCGCGTCCGCGTCCGCTACGTCAAATTGAGCCGCGATTTTTTTGCCCCCGGAAGACGTTATTTCGTCTCTCTTCAGTACGTCGCGAAGAGGCCGAAACCCGATTCGGCCGCGAATGTCCGAAGAAATTTTTGGGCTTCAACGACTTACGCCGGTGTTTCGGATGCGTACGCGCAAGTCAAATGGATGCATACATTTGGTGCGTGCGAGTGCAACGGAATCGCAATCTCATCCATCTTATTCGCGGTTTCGATGAAGGCTGCTCTTTGAGAGTGACAAGCCCGATCGTTTCCACCATGCGTAGCCCCCAGCCCCGTGCATCGCAGGCGATGCGTTAAGTAAGAATCGCCGACCTCGCAAGTAATGCGAACGCAGAGGTCCCTAGCTCACATGGAGAACGACCGAGAATGCCCGTTGTCCGTCTATTCCCTCGTCTGCGGTTCGTCCGCAACTTCGCCATCGCGCTCTTCGCGTTGACCATCTTGACGAACGTCGCCGACAGCCCCTTCACGCGCGTCTTCGCTCCCGTGCAGGCCAAGGCCGTCGCCGCCGAAGCTAAGTTCTACATCCCCGCGGACGTGCCCAAGTCGGGCGACTCCGACCTCGACCGCATCATCTTCGAGGCGGGCGTGCGCGAGGGCGTTGACCCCCGGCTGATCCACGCCGTGATCTGGCAGGAGTCGAAGTACAAGCCGGCCGCCGTCTCGCACGCCGGCGCGCAGGGGCTGATGCAGCTCATGCCGGCCGCCGCCAAGCGCTTCAAGTGCGAAGACCGCAACGACCCCGTGCAGAACGTCGCCGCCGGCACCAAGTACCTGCGCTGGCTGCTCAAGCGCTTCGACGGCAACGTCACGCTCGCGCTCGCCGGCTACAACGCGGGCGAAGGCTCGGTCGATAAGCACGACGGCGTCCCGCCCTTCGACGAGACGCAGAAGTACGTCCGCATCATCACCGGCCGCTACGGCAAGAACTTCCACCCGACGCTCACGCCCGCCGAGGCGACCGACTACTTCCGCCTCGCGCCCGCGCACGAAGTCGCGCTCGCCGAGTAAGCGGGGAGGTAAAGTAAGCGGGGAGGTAAAGGGGTTGGGGCCGGGGCCGTCGAAGATAAAAGTCTTCGGCGGCCCCATCCCTTTCGCGTTCAAACGCCCCTCAGCCTCTGGCCTCACGCCTCCGGCCTCTGCTATGATTTGCGCCCGACGCAAATACCCTTTAGGCTCCGGGGTCGCGTGGCCGGCGGTCTCTCTCCTCAGCACTTGACCGCGCGCCGCGCGCCGGGGCGTCAAAAGACACTCTCTCGGCAAGGAGACCTCTTCTAACTTTGTCAGCACAGCGCCCGATGTCCGGCACGACCGTGCAGGCGCTCTCGCTAGAGCGCAAGGTGAAGATGCACGAGGCGCGCGAGGCCATCATCAACCGCCTCGCCCCGGACATCCACTCCGAGATCGACCTCGACAGGTTCCTTTCGGCCGTCGTCGCCGAGCTGGGCCGCATGATGGGCGTCGACCGCTGCGACGTGCTCCAGCTCGTGCGCGACGGCGAGCTGCGCATCAGCCACGAGTGGCGCGCCTCGGCCGACGTGCCCTCCAGCCTCGGCACCTCGTTCCCCGTCGACGTGCGCCAGCTCTCCGAGCGCTTCGACCTCTCGCGCCCGATCCGCCTCGACGACACGGCGCTCCTCACGCTCGACCCGCGCGCCGGCATGCTCCCGCCGGGCCTCGGCACGCGCTCGCTCCTCGTCGTCCCGGTCGTGCTCGACGGCCACGTGCTCGGCCTCGTCGGCCTGCACGCGACGCGCGGCGTGCGCCGCTGGGAGGACGAGGAGGTCTCGTTCCTCCAGTCCATCGCGCGCCAGATCGCGGTCGGCTACCAGTACGCGCGCCTCTACACGGACAAGCGGCGCGAGGCCAACCGCACGCGCGCGCTCTTGGAGATCGCCAACCTCATCAACGCGCGCTCGGACTTCGGCGAGCTGACCTCGCACGTTTTGGAGCGGGCGAACGAGCTGGTCGGGGCCGACTACTGCGCGCTCGGCGTCGTCGAGCCTTCGGGCAAGTCCATCAGCCTCGCCGCCTTCAGGGCCGCGCCGCACGCCACGACCTCGCGCGTGCGCGAGCTGATCGAGTCGCACGGCAAGTCCATAGACATCTCGGCCTTCCCCGCCGTCACCGAACTCCTCGCCGACCCGAAGACGCTGCGCGTCATAGACTCGAGCCTCCCCGACCCCGTCCGCTTCGCCTTCAACGCCACGCTCGGCGGGCGCGCCGCCCTCGTCGCCCCCGTCCGCATCGGCGAGCAGACCTTCGGGCTGCTCGGCTTCGTCTGGAGCGAGCCGCGCGAGGACTTCGACCGCCACGAGATCGCCTTGGTCGAGGGCATCGCGCTCCAACTCGGCACGGCCCTCGAGCGCGACCAGCTCACGGCCGAGGTGATGCGCCTGCGCAGCGTCCTGCACGAGCGGCGCGCCGAGGATCGCATCATCGGGCAGGCCCCGGCCATCCGCCGCGCCATCGACCTCGCGCACAACGTCGCCGACACGCAGACCTCCGTCCTCGTGCAGGGCGAGTCGGGCACGGGCAAGGAACTCTTAGCCAACCTCATCCATTACAACTCGCGGCGCAAGGCCGGCCCCTACATCAAGCTCAACTGCGGCGCGATCCCCGAGACGCTTCTGGAGTCGGAGCTGTTCGGCCACGAGCGCGGCGCTTTTACGGACGCGCGCCAGCGCCGCGTCGGGCGCTTCGAGGAGGCCGACGGCGGCACGCTCTTCCTCGACGAGATCGGCGAGATGAGTCTGTCGGCGCAGGTTCGGCTCCTGCGCGTCCTTCAGGACGGCGAGTTCACGCGCGTCGGCGGCAGCGAAGTCCTCAAAACGGACGTGCGCGTCATCGCCGCCTCGAACGTCGACCTCGCGCGGGCGGTCGAGCGGGGCACGTTCCGCCGCGACCTTTATTACCGGCTCTCGGTCTTCCCCATCACGCTGCCCCCTTTGCGCGAGCGCGCCGAGGACATCCACCCGCTCGTCATACACTTCCTCGAACACTACAAGCAGAAGACGGGCCGCTTCATCCCCGGCATCTCACGGCAGGCGCTCGACGCGCTCATCGGCTACGACTGGCCGGGCAACGTGAGGGAGCTGGAGAACGCCGTCGAGCGCGCGGTCATCATCGCCTCGGGCCGGCAGATCGAACTCGACGACCTGCCCGAGCAGATCAGCCGCGTCGTCCACGAGGAGCGCGCGCGGGCGCGCAGCGAGCGCGCGCAGGCCGCCGCCGAGGGGCGCCGCGTGACGCTCGAAATCGAGGTGCCCGCCACGGTCGAGGAGATCGAGCGCCGCGCCATCGAGGCCACGCTCGACTACACGGCCGGCGACAAGACGCGCGCCGCCCGCGCCCTCGGCATCGGCCGCAAGACCCTCTACCGCAAGCTCCGCCGCTACGACGGCGAGGGCGGGGCCGAGTGAGGCCCCTCCGCCCGTCAGTTTCTTGCGCCGCTTCGCGCCCATTTGTTATATTGCGAGCCGGCGATAAGTGACTGACAACGGTTAAAATTCGGGCCCCGGCCCGGGGCTTTCCGCAAGCGAGGAGGGGCTTTCCATGAGACAGAGACCGGAGCGCCCGCGGCGGCGCGGCGACGACATGGGGACGCAGGTCGCCTGCTTCGCCCTCGGGGCGACGGTCGGCGCGCTCGCCGCGCTGCTGTTCGCGCCGAAATCGGGGCGCGAGCTGCGCGAGGACATCGCCGACGCGACGCGCAAGGGCGTGGACCGCGCGCGCGAGACGGGCACGCAGTTGAGCGCGCGCGCCGGCGAGGTGTACGACTCGGCCGCGGCCCGCGCCGGCGAGCTGGCGCAGACGGCCCGCGAGGCCGCCTCGCGCCGCGGCGAACACATCTCGGCCGCGCTCGAAGCCGGCCGCGAGGCTTACCGCGAAGAGAAGCGCCGCACCGAGTCCTCCGTCCTCCTCGACCCCGCCCGCGAGGGGTGAGAAACTGCGAGTAGACAGTAGCCGGTAGTCAGTAGCCGGTAGGCGCTCCGCGCTATTGATGCTGACGCTGACACGCCGATGATTCGAGAGCGACTGTCTTCCTACTGACTACTGACTACTGACTACTGTCTACTTCCTTATGCCCTTTCCCGCGCTACAGATGAGCACGAGCGACCCGGCCTTCTGGACGATGGTGATGACGGTCATCATGGCCGCGTCGTTCGTCGTGATCGCGGCGGCGATGGTCACGATGGCGGTCGTCGTCCGGCGGGTGGTGCGCATCGTCGGCGAGGTCGAGCGCAGGGTCGAGCCCCTGATGGAGCGCGTCGCGGGGCTGGCCGATCAGGCGCGGCTGATCGCCGCGGAGGGCAAGGTCGTGGCCGAGCAGGTCGGCGTCATGTCGGGCCACCTCTCGACGGCCACGATGCACTTCTCCGAGTCGATGGCGCTCGTCAAGCAGGAGGTGCGCGAACTGAAGGAGCTGGTCGGCGTGTCGGCCGAGACGGCCCGCGACAAGGTCGAGATGATCAGCCGCTCGATAGACGAGACGCACCAGCAGTTGATGGTCACCACGAACTTCATCACCGGCAAGGTCATCAACCCCGCGCGCGAGCTGGCGGCCATCATGGCCGGCGTCAGGCGCGGCCTCGAAGTCCTCGTCGCCCCCGCCCCCAAGCAGATCGACCAGAGCTACGCGGAGGACGAGATGTTCATCGGCTGAACGCCTCCCCCCCTCGACGCGAGCGCCGCCGCGCCCGAACTCACGCCCCCGCAAAGAGCGTAGTTCGGGCGCTTCATTTTAAGTAGACAGTAGGCCGTAGTCAGTAGCGCCCCGCGCCGCCGACGCCCGGACGATTCGCCGCCGAAGCTCTTCCCTACTGTCTACTGACTACTGTCTACTGTCTACTAAATGTTACTATCCTTGTTCCAAGAAGAACGCGACCCTTTATGTCAACCGAGACGCCGCTTGAGCTGAAGAAGACGGTCAACCTGCCGCGGACGGACTTCGCGCAGAAGGCCGATTTGGGGCGGTCGGAGCCGGCGCGACTTGAGCGCTGGGCCGAGATGGGGCTGTACGAATTGATCCGCCGCGAGCGGCAGGGCCGCGAGAGGTTCGTACTGCTCGACGGCCCGGCCGAGGCCGACGCCGAAGTCCGCCCCGGCGCGGCGCTGAACAAAATCCTCAAGGACATCGTCGTCAGGTCGCGCACGATGCTCGGCTACGACGCGCCCTACGTCCCCGCCTACGACTGCCACGGCCCGTCCGTCGAGCAGAACGCCGAGCGCGCGCTGGCCGCGAAGAAGGAGAGCCGCGCCGACCTGACGGCCGCCGCCTTCCGCCGCGCCTGCCGCGAGCGCGCGGCCGAAGCGCTCGCGGGGCGGACGCGCGACTTCCAGCGCCTCGGCGTCCTCGGCCGCTGGGCAGAGCCCCGCCTCACGATGTCGAGCCGCGCGGAGGCCGAGGCGGCGCGCCTCTTCGGCCGCCTCGTCGGGCGCGGCTACGTCTACAGGGGCGCGCGCCCCGTCCACTGGTGCGTCAACGAACGGACGGCGCTCTCCGAGGCCGAGGTCGAGTACCACGAGCGCACGAGCCCCTCGGTCTACGTCAAGTTTCCGCTCTCGGAAGAGAACCTCGCTGGCAAGGCTTTCAAGCGCGAGCTGCTCGGCAGCGAGGACGACCCGCGCGGGGTCTATTTCCTAATCTGGACGACCACGCCGTGGACGCTCCCCGCCAACCTCGGCATCGCCGTCAACCCCGATGCCGAGTACGCGGCCTTCGAGGCGAACGGCGAGGTCTACGTCGTCGCCGGCGAGCTGCTCGGAGATTTGACCTTAAAACTCGGACTCGGCCGCAAGCCCGGCGGGGCCGTAGGCGAAGACGGCGCGGAGTTGTCGTCTTCGTTCTCGGCCGTGGACATCCTCGCGAGCTTCCCCGGCTCGCGGCTCGACCGGCTCGAAGCGCGCCACGCGTGGCTCGACCGCCCGTCGCTCCTGATGGTCGGCGGGCACGTCACGCTCGGCGCCGAGCCGGGCGCCGCGCCGGGGCCGGGCTCGCGCGACAGACGGGGCACGGGGCTGGTTCACACCGCGCCGGGCCACGGCTTTGAAGACTTCCGCGTCGGCAAGGCTTACGACCTAGACGCCTACAGCCCCGTGGACGGCGACGGCCGCTTCACCGCGGAGGTCGAAGGCTTCGCGGGCCGAGGCGTCTTCGAGGCCGATTCCGGGATCGTCGAGTTGATGCGCGGGCGCGGCGCGCTGCTCTTCGCCGAGGAGGTCGCGCACCGCTACCCGCACTGCCGTCGCTGCCGGCACCCGGTCATCTCCCGCGCCACGCCGCAGTGGTTCGTCTCGCTCGACACGCCCCCGGAGGACGCGCGCGAGTTCGAGCGCGACGAGGACGGCCGCGACGTTTCGAACTTCACCGAAGACGTTTCGGCCGAAGGCCCCGGCCCGCTGCGCGCCGCCGCGCTGCGCGAGGCGGGGCGCGTCGAGTGGGTTCCGGCGTGGGGCGCCGAGCGGATGCGCGACGCGCTGCGCGACCAACCCGACTGGTGCGTCTCGCGCCAGAGAATCTGGGGCGTGCCCATCCCCGTCTTCTACTGCCGGGGCTGCGGGGCCGAGGTCGCAGACCCTTCGGTCGTCAACCACGTCGCGGACATCTTCGAGCGCGAGTCGTCCGACGCGTGGCACGAGCGCGAGGCGCGCGAGCTTCTGCCCGAAGGCTACGCGTGCCCGGCCTGCGGCGGCGCGGAGTTCGCGAAGGAGACCGACACCCTTGACCCGTGGTTCGTCGGCGGCGCGTCGGCCGCCGCCATGCTGGAGGGTCAGGAGCCGCCGCCGCGGCCGGCCGACTTGTGCGTCGAAGGCGGCGACCAGTACCGCGGCTGGTTCAATTCGTCTTTGCTCGTCGGCCTCGCCGCGCACGGCCGCGCGCCCTACCGCAAGGCCGTCGCGCACGGCTCGGTGGTGGACGGGCAGGGCAGGGCTTTGGGCGACGCGGCCGACGGCGACGTGACGCTCGAACAGATCGTCAGGGAGTCGGGCGCCGAGATCGTGCGGCTCTGGGCGGCCTCCTCCGACTACCGCGAGGACGTGCGCTGCTCGGCGGAAATCCTCCGGCGCGTCGCCGACGCCTACCGCAAGCTGCGTAACACGGCGCGCTTCGCGCTCGGCAACCTCGACGGCTTCTACCCCTCGACCGACGCCGTCCCGCTGCCCGAGTTGCCGGAACTCGACCGCTGGGCGCTCTCGGAACTCGACCTCGTCATCGAGCGCGCGCTCGAAGCCTACCGCGCCTGCGAGTTCCACGCCGCCTGCCACGCTCTCCAACACTTCTGCGCCGTGACGCTGTCGGCGCGCTACTTCGACATCGTCAAGGATCGGCTCTACACCTCCGCGCCGCGCTCGCACGCGCGCCGCTCGGCGCAGACCGTTCTGAACTACACGGCCGACGCGCTCGCGCGGCTGCTCGCGCCGCTGCTCGCCTTCACGGCCGACGAAATCTGGGAGAACCTGCCCGAGTTCAGGGGGGGTAGGTTGCCGCCCTCGGTTCACGTCGCCGAGTTCCCAGTCGCGCGGCCGGGCCGCGACGCCGCCATGCGTGCGCGCTGGGAGCGCCTGTTCGAGGTGCGCGACGCCGTCCTGCTCGCGCTCGAAGAGGCGCGCGCCGCGAAGCTCATCGGGGGCGGGCCGGAGGCGCACGTGCGACTCGAAGCCGACCGCAAGACGCACGACCTGCTCGAACAGTACCGCGCAGACCTCCGCTACCTCTTCATCGTCTCGCAGGTGTCGCTCACCCTCCTGCCCGAAGACGCGGGCGCGAACGCCCTGCGCGTGACGGTCGAGCGCGCGGCCGGCGAGCGGTGCGAGCGCTGCCGGAACTACTCGGAGCGCGTCGGCGAGTTCACGCGCTACCCGACCGTGTGCGAGCGCTGCGTCGTGGCGCTGGCCGAGATCGAGGCCGAGGGGGGGCCGGCGGCGTGAGCGGACGTAAGGTGTCTGTGGGTTGGCGAGCGGCATACCTGTTGGGGGCCGCGCTGCTCTTCGCCGTCGATCAGATGACGAAGGCGTGGGCGGTGCGACGCCTGCGGCTCGGCGACACGGTGCGCGCCGTCGAAGGCTTCCTGCACTTCGGCTACGCCGAGAACACCGGCATCGCCTTCGGGCAGTTGCAGGAGGGCGGCGAGTTCGGCCGCTGGATGCTGGCGGCGCTGGCGGCGCTGGCGGCCGTCGGCGTCCTCGTCTACTTCTTCCGCGTCAAGGGCGCGGAAGACCGCGTGCTCGGCGCGTGCGCGCTGCTGCTCGCGGGGATCGCCGGCAACCTGACCGACCGCGTCCGCCTCGGCCACGTCGTCGACTTCATCGAAGTCCACCTCGGCTCCTACCAGTGGCCGACCTTCAACGTGGCCGACGCCGCCATCTGCGTCGGCGCCGGGCTGCTGGCGTTAGATTTAATTCTCGAAGGCAAGAGAGAGGGCGCGAGAAAAGAGGCGGTAGGCGAAAAGACGTGAATCGTGGGAAGGAGTCGTCGGTGGTCGGTAAAGACAAAGACTGACGACTGACGACTTGTCTTCACGGTTGACGGTTGAAGGTTGACGATTGACGGCCTTTTAAGATGTACCCTGAACTGTTCCGCATCGGTAGTTTCCCCGTCCACACTTACGGCGTGCTGCTCGCGCTCGCCTTCGTCGCGGCGCTGCTGGTGGCCTCGCGGCTGGCGGCGCGCGACGGGCTGCCGCGCGAGCGCGTCTTCGACCTCGGGCTGTGGATGCTACTGGGCGGCCTGCTCGGCTCGAAGCTGTTGCTGATGCTGGCCGAGCCGTCCTACGGGGCGAGCATCTGGAACCTGCTCTCGATAGACTTCCTGCGCTCGGGCGGCGTGTGGTACGGCGGCTTCCTCGGCGGCCTCGCCGCGGGCCTCTTCCTCGTGCGGCGCTACCGCCTGCCTTTCTGGAAGACGACGGACGCCTTCGCGCCGGGCGTGGCCGTGGGCCAGTCGGTCGGCCGCCTCGGCTGCTTCGCGGCCGGCTGCTGCTGGGGCGAGTCGTGCGAGCTGCCGTGGGCCGTCGCCTTCCCCGAGGAGGCCGCGCGCGCCACGGGCGTGCCGGCGGGCGTGCCGCTCCACCCGACGCAACTCTACGAGTCGGCGGCCGCGCTCCTCATCTTCCTCTTCCTGCTCTGGCTGCACCGCCGCAAGCGCTTCGACGGGCAGGTCATCACCGCCTACGCCGTGCTCTACGGCGTGACGCGCTTCGCCATCGAGTTCTTCCGCGACGACCCGCGCGGCGACATCGCCGGCCTCACCACCCTGACCGGCCTCTCGACCTCGCAACTGCTCAGCCTCGCCGTCGCCGTCGGCGGCCTCGCCTTCCTCCTCATCCGCCTGCGCCGCGCCCCCGACGCGAGGGAGGCCCGGGGCGACGACGCGCGGGCCTCGGACACGGCGGGCGCGTGAGCGAAGAACTTTTCAGCGAGCCGGAGATCGAGACGTTCACCTTCGAGGTCTCCGAAGGCGACGCGGGCGCGCGCCTCGACGCGTTCGTCGCGGCGCGCCTGCCCGGCGTGAGCCGGACGGCGGTCAAGCGCGCCGTCGAGGACGGCGACGTGCTCGTCGGCGGCCGGCAGTCGAAGCCTTCCTACAAGCTGCGCGCGGGCGAAGTGGTCGAGGCCGAAATCCCCCCGCCCGTCCCGCCCGAACTCGCGCCCGAAGACATCCCGCTCGAAGTGGTCTACGAGGACGCCGAGGTCGTCGTCGTCAACAAGCCGGCCGGCATGGTCGTCCACCCGGCCGCCGGCGTCCGCTCGGGCACGCTCGCCAACGCGCTCGCGCACAGAATGGGCGTCGGGTATCAGGAGCCGGGCGGCGGGGAAGGGGACTCGCCTTCACCGCGGCAACAGACACCCGACAACCGGCACCTGCGTCCCGGCATCGTCCACCGCCTCGACCGCGACACCTCGGGGCTGGTCGTGGCGGCGCGCGTCCCCGGGGTGAGCCGGACGGCCGTCAAGCGCGCCGTCGAGGACGGCGACGTGCTCGTCGGCGGGCGCGCCTCGAAGCCCTCCTACAAGCTGCGCGCGGGCGAAGTGGTCG
>DATMVI010000298.1:0-9426 GCA_035563275.1 Pyrinomonadaceae bacterium | reverse complement strand
AGGCCCACCCGCAGCGTGAGCACGCTCGACGGGTCGAAGCCGGGGTCTACGGCCGCGAGCCGCGCGAAGCTCCTGACGAGCAGCCCGGCCCCGACGAGGAGCACGAGCGAGAGGCCGACCTCGGCGACGACGAGCGCCGAGCGCAACGGGCTGCGCGCGTCGGTCGAGCCGCGCGCCCCCTCCTTGAGCGCGTCGTTCAAGTCCGTCTTCGAGGCGCGCAGCGCCGGCGCGAGGCCGAAGAGGACGCCGGCCGCGCCGGTGGCGGCGAGCGCGAAGCCGAAGACGCGCGCGTCGAGGCCGGCCTCCGAGAGGCGCGGCGTGTTGGCCGGCGCGAGCGAGACGAGCACGTCCGTCAGCCACACGCCGAGCGCCAGCCCCGCGACGCCGCCGGCCGCCGCCAGCATCAAACTCTCCGTCAGCAGTTGCCGCAGCAGGCGCCCGCGCGAGGCGCCGACCGCGAGGCGCACCGCCACCTCCCGGCGCCGCCCCGAGGCGCGCGCCAGCAGCAAGTTCGCCACGTTGGCGCACGCGATCAAAAGCACCAACCCGACCGCCGCCATCAGCACCAGCAGCATCGTCCGCACGCCGGCCACCATCTTGTCGTGCAGGCGTTCGAGCGCGACGCCCCAGCCCTCGTTCGAGTCGGGGTGCGCGGCCGCGAGCCGCCCCGAGATGCCGGCCATCTGCGCCCGCGCCGCTTCGAGCGAGACGCCCTCGCGCAGGCGGCCCGCCACCTGATAGCTGCGGTTCTGTCGCGGCTCCTTGCCCACGTCGAGTTGCAGCGCCGTCCACAGCTCCGCGCGGTTCGGGTAGTCGAACCCGGCCGGCATCACGCCGACGACTTCGAGCTGTCGGCCGCCGACCTCGACGCGCCGGCCGACGACGCCCGCCTCCCCGCCGAAGCGGCGACGCCACAGCCCGTGGCTGATGACGGCCACGCCCGCGCCGCCCGGCCGCTCGTCCTCCTCGACGAAGGCGCGGCCGAGCGCCGGCCCCACGCCCAACACCTTGAAGAAGCCCGAGGTGACGCCGGAGGCGGCCACGCGCTCCGGCTCGTCGCCGCCGAGGTTGGCGCTGCCGCCCGTGAACATCGCCACCGCCTCGAAGGCCGTGGCCTCGGCCCGCCAGTCGGCGAAGTCCGGGGCCGACATGTTGCTCTCGGTGATGCCCTTCGAGGGGTTCGTGCCGGCGAACGAGATGATGCGCTCCGCGCCGGGGTAGGGCAGCGGCTTGAGCAGCACCGCGTTGACCACCGAGAAGATGGCCGTGTTCGCGCCCACGCCGACGGCCAGCACCAGCGCCGCGAAGGCCGTGAACCCCGGCCGCCGCCACAGCATCCGCCACCCGTACCGCGCGTCCTGCCACAACGTTCCCATAAGTCACCTCAGAGAGTGCAGAATGCGGAATGAAAACCACTCCGTCTTTACTTCTGCACTCTGCACTCCGACTTCATCATTCGTATCTGAGCGCTTCCATCGGGTCGACCTTCGTCGCGCGCCGCGCCGGGATGTAGCAGGCCGCGAGCGCGACGAGCAGGAGGAAGAGCGAGAGGCCGGCGTAGGTGAGCGGGTCGGTCGTGCTCACCTCGTAGAGCAGGCTCCGCATCAGGCGCGTGAGGCCGAAGGCCCCGGCGAGGCCGGTGGCGAGGCCGATGGCGGCCAGCGCCAACCCCTGCCCGACGACGAGCCGCAGCACGTCGGAGCGCTGCGCGCCGAGCGCGATGCGCACGCCCAGCTCGTGCGTCCGCTGCGTCACCGAGTAGGAGATGACGCCGTAGATGCCGACGGTGGCGAGCACGAGCGCCAGCACCGCGAAGACGGCGAGCAGTTGGGCGCTGAAGCGCGCGCGCCCGATGGACTCGGCCATCCACTGCGTCATCGTCCGCACGTCGGCCACGGGCTGCTCGGGGTCGAGCGCCTGTATCTCGCGCTGCGCGGCGGCCCCGAGCGTCGCCGGGTCGCCCTTCGCGCGCACGACGAGGCTCATGCCGTTGTAGGGCAGCTCGGGGTGCGGCCAGTAGACGGTCGGGTTGGCCTCGGCGTCGAGCCCCTTGTGCTTCACGTCGCCGACGACGCCGACGATCTCGGTCGGCTCCTGATCCGGCCTCATCCGGACGAGGATGCGCTGGCCGATGGGGTCTTCGCCGGGGAAGTACTTGCGCGCGAGCGCCTCGTTGACGACGACGACGCGGCGCGCCTCCATCGCCTCGCGCTCGTCGTAGGTGCGGCCGCGCAGGAGGGGGATGCGCATCACGCGGAAGAAGTTCTCGTCGGTGACGCGCACGTCCGTGACGGGGTTCTGCTCGGGCGGCGGCTCGGGCCGGCCGGTGATGTTGAAGCGGGTGGCCGCGGCCGGGCCGGTGAGCGGCAGAAACGAGACGGCCGCGGCCGACTCGACGCCGGGCAGGGAGCGCAGCCGCTCGACCGCCTGCCGGAAGAAGGCCGTGACCTTCTGCGGCTCGTTGTACTTCGAGCCGGGCAGCACGACCCTCATCGTCAGCACGCCCTCGGGCTCGAAGCCGGGGCTGACCGATTGCAGGCGCGCGAAGCTCTTGAGCATCAGCCCCGCGCCGACGAGCAGCACCAGCGCCAGCGCCACCTCCGTCACGACGAAGCCGCCGCGCAGCCGCGCGCGGCGGCGGCCGCTCGTGCCGCCGCGCCCGCCCTCCTTCAGCGTCTCGTTCGTGTCGTGGCGCGTCGCTTCGAGCGCGGGCGCGAGGCCGAAGACGACGCCGGTCAGCAGCGCGACGAGCAGCGTGAAGCCGAGCACGGGGAGGTTGAGGCGGACGTTGCCGAGGTCAACCAAGTCGCGCGGGCTGAAGGCGGCGAGTAACTCGACGCCCCACCACGCGAGCGCGAGGCCCGCCGCCCCGCCCGCCGCCGCGAGCAGCAGGCTCTCGGTCAGGAGTTGGCGGACGATGCGGCCGCGGGTCGCGCCGAGCGCCGTGCGCAGGGCGATCTCCTTCTGCCGCGCCGCGCCGCGCGCCAGCAGCAGGTTCGCCACGTTGGCGCACGCGATCAGGAGCAGGAAGCCGACCGCGCCGAGCAAGACCCACAGCGCCGGCCGCAGCTCGCCCGAGAGCTGGTCGCGGAGGGTGACGACCTCGACGCCCCAGCCCTTGTTGAACTGCGGGTGCTGCTCTTCGAGGCGCGCGGCCAACTGGTTCAACTGCGCCTGCGCCTGCTCGCTCGTCACGCCGGGCTTCAGGCGCGCCACGGCCGACATGTAGCGCCCGCGCCGGATGCGGTTCTGCTCCGTCCAGCCGAAGGGCGACCACATGTCGGCGGGCTTGCCGGCGAGCGACCCCTTGCGGACGAAGAACTGGAAGCCGGACGGCATCACGCCGATGACGGTCGCCGTCCCGCCGTTGAGGCGGAGCGTGCGGCCGACGGCGGCCGGGTCGCCGCCGAAGCGGCTCTGCCAGAGGGCGTGGCTGATGATGACGACGCTCGGCGCGTCGGGCCGCGCGTCCTCGGGCGTGAAGTTGCGCCCGACGAGCGGCTCGGCCCCGAGCAGCGAGAGGAGGTTGGAGTTGGCGAACTGCACCGTCACCTCGCCCGGCTCGCCCGCGCCCGTCAGGTTGAGCCGCGAGTCGTAGAAGGCGGCCATGTCCTCGAAAACGTCGGTCTGCTCCTTCCAGTCGAGGAAGTTGGCGGGGTTGATGACGTTCTGGTGCTGGTCGCGCGGCCGGTTGTGCTCCCAGACCATCGCGAGGCGCCCGGCTTCGCGGTAGGGCAGCGGGTTGAGGATGACGGCGTGGACGACGCTGAAGATGGCCGTGTTGGCCGCCACCCCGAGCGCCAGCGCCAACACCGCCACGGCCGTGAACGCCGGGTTCTTCAAAAGCCCCCGCGCCCCGAAACGCAAGTCCTGAATCAGAGTTCGCATGATGAAACCTCGGTAAAGAAGTAGTCAGTAGTCAGTAGTCAGTAGTCAGTAGAAAGACGTTCGGCGTCGTGTCGCCCTCGGTGCCGGCGTCAGCAGCAATCACGCGGGGCGCTACTGGCTACTCGTGCCTGAGCGCCTCGATTGGGTCTACCCGCGTGGCGCGGCGCGCGGGGACGAGGCAGGCCAAGAGGGCGACGAGCGTCAGCAGCAGCGCGAGCGCGCCGAAGGTGAGCGGGTCGGTCGGCGAGACGCCGTAGAGCAGGCTCTCCATCAGCCGCGTCAGCGCGAACGCGCCGGCGAGTCCCAGCCCGACGCCCGCCAGCGCCAGCGCCATCCCCTTCCCGACGACGAGGCGCAGCACGTCCGCCGCCCGCGCGCCGAGCGCCATCCGCACCCCGATCTCCGGCGTGTGCTGCACGACGAAGTAAGAGAGCACGCCGTAGATGCCGAGCGCGGCGAGCAGGAGCGCGAGGCCCGCGAAGGCCGTCAGCAAAACCATCCCCGTGCGCCGCTGCGCCGTCTCGCGCCCCAACACCTCGTCCAGCGTGCGCACGGCCGCGAGCGGCTGCTGCGGGTCAACCTCGCGCACGGCCCCGCGCACGGCCGGCACGAGCCCCGCCGGCGGGACTGTGGCGCGCACGACGAGGTCGCGCGGGGCGAAGTGGGGGAAGGCCGCGGCCTGCCGGTGCGGCACGTACATCTCCGGCTTGACGGGCGCGTCGGCCCCCATCTGCCTCACGTCTTCCACCACCCCGACGACGGTCAGCCACGGGGCCGGGTCTTCGAGCGCGCCGACCTTGAAACGCTTGCCCAGTACGCTATCGCCCGGCCAGTAGCGCGCGGCCATCGTCTCGTTGACGACCGCCACGGGCGTCGCGCGCTCGTCGTCGCGCGCGTCGAAGTGGCGGCCCTGCCGGAGCGCGAGGCCGATGGCGCGGAAGTAGCCGGGGCTGACCTGACGGTGGTTGGCGTTCCAGTTCGTGCCCGGCGGCTCCTCGCGCCCTTCGAGCGTGAGGCCGTTGGCTCCGCCCTTCCAGACGAGCGGGACGGCCGTCGTGTAGCCCGCGGCCTCGACGCCGGGCAGGCGCTCGACGCGCGCCAACACGTCTTCGTAGAAGGCCGCGCGCCGCGCGTGCTCGCCGTAGCGGTTCGGCGCGAGCTGCGTCCGCGCCGTCAGAACGCTCTCGGGCCGCAGGCCCGCGTACTGCCCGCGCAGTTTGTACAAGGTCTGAATGAGCAGCCCCGCGCCGACGAGCAGGATGAGCGAGAGCGCGACCTGCGCGACGACGAAGGCGTTACGCAGGCGGCGCTGGCCCGCGCCGACCGACCCGCGCCCGCCGTGCTTGAGCGCGCCGCCGAGGTCGGCCTTCGTCGCCTGAAGCGCCGGGGCCAGCCCGAAGGCGACGCCCGCGAGGACGGAGACGCCCATCGTGAAGGCGAAGACGCGCGCGTCGAGCGAAAGCTCCGTCATCTCGCGCAGGCCCACGGGGACGAGTTGCTGGAGGAAGGCGAAAGACCACATCGCCAAGAGCAGGCCCGCGAGGCCGCCCGCGACGCCGAGCAGCACGCTCTCCGTCAGCAGTTGCCGCACGATGCGCCCGCGGCTCGCGCCCAGCGCGCAGCGGACGGCGATCTCACGGCCCCGGGCGGCCGCGCGCGTCAGCAGCACGCCGCCGACGTTGGCGCACGCGATCAAAAGCACGAAGCCGACTGCGACGAGCAGCATCGTCAGCGGCCGCCGCACCGCGCCCGACACCTCCTCGCGCATCGTGACGACCGACCCGCTCAAGCCCGTGGCCGCTTCGGGGTGCGCGGCGGCGATGCGGGCCGTGATGGCCTTGATGTCGGCGTCGGCCTGCTCGGGCGTCACGCCGGGCCGCAGGCGCGCGACCACTTCGAGGTAGTGGCCCTGCCGGTCGGCGAGCTGTTCGGGCGTGAGGGCGGCCGGCGACCACGCGTCCACGCCGGCCCAGCGCAACTGGAAGCCGCGCGGCATCACGCCGACGACCGTGTGGGCCTCGCCGTTGAGCAGCACGTCGCGGCCGACGACCGAGGTCTCGCCGCCGAAGCGCCGCTGCCACAGCCCGTGGCTGATGACGACGACCTTGTTGGCGCCGGGCGCGTCCTCTTCGGCCGTGAAGGCGCGGCCGAGTTCGGGCGCGACGCCGACGAGCGGGAAGAAGTTGGCGGTCACGCCGAAGGCCGTCAGGCGCTCGGGCTCGGCGTCGCCGGTGAGGTCGTAGCTGCGCAGCACCATCGCGGCCATGTCCTCGAACGAGCGGTTCTGCGCCTTCCAGTCGGCGTAGTTGCCCGGCGCGGGCGTGTCGTGGACGGCCCCGATGGAGTGGTCGTCCTCCCACACCATGACGAGCCGGTCGGGGTCGCGGTACTCCAGCGGCCGCACCAGCACCGCGCTCACCAGACTGAAGACGGCCGTGTTCGCGCCGATGCCCAGCGCCAGCGTCAACACCGCGACGGCCGTGAACCCCGGCCGCTTCGCCAGCACCCGCAGCCCGTAACGCACGTCTTGCAGCAGCGTCCTCATAAGCCAACCTCACCGAGAGCGCAGAATGCAGAGCACAGAATGCGGAATGGAAACCACTCCGTCTTTGCCGTCTTTAATTCTGCATTCCGCACTCTGACTTCATCATTCGTAGCGCAGCGCCTCGATCGGGTCTACCTTCGTGGCGCGGCGCGCGGGCACGAGGCAGGCGAGGAGGGCGACGGTCAGGAGCAGGAGCGAGACCGCGGCGTAGACGGCCGGGTCGGTGGCCGAGACGCCGAAGAGCAGACTCGCGAGCAGGCGCGTTAAGGCGAAGGCCCCGGCGAGCCCGGCGGCGACGCCCGCCAGCGCCAGCGCCATGCCCTGCCGCAGCACGAGGCGCAGAAGGTCGCCGCGCCGGGCGCCGAGCGCCGAGCGGATCGCCAGCTCGCGCGTCCGCTGCGTGACCGCGTAGGAGATGACGCCGTAGATGCCGACCGAGGCCAGCACCAGCGCCACGGCCGCGAAGACGCCGATGAGGTAGGCCGGGTAGCGGCGCATGAAGGTGGCGGGCGCGTCGGCGATGACGCGCTCCATCGTCCGCACCCCGAAGAGGGGGGCTTCGGGGTCGAGCGCGCGCAGCTCCGTGCGCAAGGCCCCGGCCACGCCCTGCGGGTCGGCGGCCGTGCGGACGACGAGCGCCGCCGTCGAGTCCGGCCCCTGAAGCATCGGGAAGTAGATGATGGGGGTCGTCTGCGCGTCGAGGCTCTTGATCTTCTCGTCGCCCACGACGCCGACGATCTCGAAGGGCGGCCGCCCCTGCGTGAACATGAAAGTGATGCGCTGCCCCGTGGGGTCTTCGCCGCCGAAGTTGCGCTCGGCGAAGGTGCGGTTGACTAAGACGACGGGCGCCGCGCCGACGCGGTCGCGCTCGTTGAAGACGCGCCCGCTCGCCCGCGGCACGCCCATCACGTCGAAGTAGCCGGGGCTGATGACGCGGAGGTTCGCCTCGCTCCAGCCGCCGGGCGGGGCCTCGCGCCCGACGACCGAGGGCGTCCCCGTCCCGCCGTCGCCCGACAGCGGCAGGTTGCTCACGGCGGCCGCGCCCTCGACGCCGGGCAGCGCGCCGGCCCGCCGCACCAGCTCCTCGAAGAAGGCGGCGCGCCGCGTGCCGTCCGCGTCGTCCGCGAAGCGCTGCGGCGTGAGGTTGACGCGCATCGTCAGAAGGTTCTCGGTCCTGAAGCCGGGGTCTACGCTGAGCATCCGCAGGAGGCTCTTGACCAGCAGCCCCGCGCCGACGAGGAGGACGAGCGCGACGGCGATCTCCGAGACGACGAGCGCCCCGCGCAGGCGCCCCGCCGACTTCGTGCCCGAAGAGCGGCCGCCCTCCTTCATCGCTTCCTGAAGGTCGGCGCGCGAGGCGTCGAGCGCGGGCATGAGGCCGAAGAGGACGCCGGTGGCGACCGAGAGCGCGGCCGTGAAGAGGAGCACGCCGGGGTCGAGCGCGAGCTGGCCGAGGTAGGGCATCCGCGCGAGCTGCGCCTGCGGGATGGCCGCGACGAGGAGGTCGACGCCCCACAGCGCGACGACGAGGCCGAGCGCCCCGCCGGCCGCCGCGAGCAGCACGCTCTCGGTCAGGAGCTGCCGCACGAGGCGCCAGCGGCTCGCGCCCAGAGCGACGCGGATGGCGACCTCCTTGCGGCGGGCCGCGCCGCGCGCCAGCAGCAGGTTGGCGACGTTGGCGCACGCGATCAGAAGCACGAGCCCGACCGCCACGAGCATCGCCAGAAGCACCGGCTTCACCTGCCCGACCACCTCCTCGTGCAACGGCACGGCGACGAGCGCGGTGTTCTCGTGCGCGCGCGGGTCTTCGGCGGCGATGGCCTGCCCGACGGCCGCGAGCCGCGCGCCGGCCGCCTCCGGCCCCACGCCCGGCCGCAGGCGCGCGACGACGTTGAGCCAGTGCATGTAGCGCGGGGTGGTGAAGTTCGGCGTCGGCCGCAGGCCCGTCCACAGCTCGGCGTTGCCGACGCGCGCGAAGTTGAAGTCGGCCGCGAGCACGCCGACGACCGTGTAGCTCTCGCCGCTCAGGGTGATCTGGCGGCCGACCACGGCGGGGTCGCCGCCGAAGCGGCGCTGCCACAGCCCGTGGCCGAGCAGGACAACGGCCGCCGCGCCCGGCTGATCCTCGCCTTCGAGGAGCGCGCGCCCGTGGGCGGGGCGGACGCCGAGCAGGTCGAAGAAGTTCGAGGTGACGGCCGCGCCCGCCACGCGCTCAGGCGCGTCGCCGCCCGTCAGCGTGTAGCCGCGGTTGACGTAGCCGGCCACGCCCTCGAAGACCTCGCCGGTCTGCGCGCGCCAGTCGAGGAAGTCGGGGTAGGAGGCCTCGCGGCGTTCGAAGTCGCGGTTCTGCTTCGCCTCCCAGAGGTGGACGAGCCTCTCCGGCTCGCGGTAGGGGAGCGAGCGCAGCAGCGCCGCGTCCACCACCGAGAAGATGGCCGTGTTCGCCCCGATGCCCAGCGCCAGCGTGACGACCGCGACGGCCGTGAACCCCGGCTGCTTCAGCATCACGCGCACCGCGTACCGCAAGTCCTGCCAGAGAGTCTTCATCGCAAACCTCAGTAGTCAGTAGTCAGTAGTCAGTAGAAAGACAGTCGCTTGTGATTCGTTCGTGTGTCAGCGTCAGCAGACTTCGCGCGGAGCGCTGCTGGCTACTGGCTACTGGCTACTCGTGTCTGAGCGCCACCATCGGGTCTACGCGGGTCGCGCGCCGGGCCGGGACGTAGCAGGCGAGGAGCGCGACCGCGACGAGCAGGAGCGCGACGCCGGCGAAGACGAGCGGGTCGGTGGCCGAGACGCCGTAGAGCAGCCCGGCCATGAGTCGCGTGAGCGCGAGCGCCGCCGCGAGGCCGACGGCCGCGCCGACGAGCGTCATCTTCATCCCCTGCCGGATGACGAGGCGCAGCACGTCGGAGCGCTGCGCGCCGAGCGCGAGGCGCAGGCCCAGCTCGTGCGTCCGCTGCGCCACCCCGTAGGAGACGACGCCGTAGATGCCG
>DATMVI010000297.1:0-3882 GCA_035563275.1 Pyrinomonadaceae bacterium | reverse complement strand
CGGCGCCCGCCGCGCCGCCGACCCCCGCGCCGCAGCCCGCGCCCGCGCCGCCGTCGCAGCCCGCGCGCCCGGCCGAGGCCCCGCCCGCCGAGCGCTACCGGCGCGGCGTCGAGCTGTGGTCGTCGAACCGCGCCGCCGCGCTCGACGACCTGCGCGCGGCGGCCGGGGCCGGCCACCCGGACGCGCACTACTACCTCGGCCTCAACTACGTCGAGGGCCGCAGCCTCCAGAGTCTCAAGCGCGCCGAGCTGGTCGCCGCGCTCCAGCACTTTCAGAACGCGCAGCGCGGCCAGTTCGCCGGGCAGGCCCGCCGCCACGCGCAACAGTTGGAACGTGAATTCGACCGGATCAGAAAGCGGTAGTCGGTAGACGGGAGCGCGCCCGCGCCGCGGCTGTTGACGCCGGCACCCGAACGGTTTAAAAGCGAGTAGTTCTTCTACTGACTACTGGCTGCCGTCTGCTTGCGTTTACCGTTCACTTGCCCTATGCCTGAACTACTCGTCAGCTACCCGGACCACGGCTCGGACGTCTACCCTCTGGGCCGCCTGCGCATCACCATCGGGCGGTCGGCGCGCAACGACCTGTGCATCCCCGACCCGTTCGCCTCGCGCGTCCACGCCGAGGTGCGGCGCGAGGGCGACCAGTACCTCCTTCAGGATTTAGGCTCGGCCAACGGCACTTACTACAACGGCGGGCGCGTCGAGGGGGCCGTGCCGCTCGCGCACGGCGGGCGCATCCAGATCGGCGAGACCGAGATCGTCTTCAAGGAGCAGACCGGGGCCGCGCTGGGCGCGCCGACCATCGAGGAGGACACGGGCGCGGCGCGCGCGCCGGAGCCGGAGGCGACCATCGCCTTCGACTCGGCGACCCACACCACCTCGGGGCTGCTCGAAGCCATCGAGGGCGCGCGCACGCAGACCTCGGGCCGCTTCGTCCCCGAGACCGTCATCCCGCAGCGCGCGCTGGAGCAGGGCGACCTGCTCGCGCTGATCTCGAAGGTCGGCGTGACCCTGCTCGCCTCGGCCACGCTCGACGAGACCTTGAGGCAGGTGGCGCGGCTCGTCTTCGAGGCCGTGCCGGCCGAGCGCTGCCTCATCATGCTGCGCGACGACGCCTCGGGCGATCTGCGCGTGCGCGCCGCCGAGATGCGCGACCGCCACCCGGACGTGGGCGAAGTCCGCGTCAGCCGCACCATCATCGAGGAGGTCGTCGCGCAGGGGCGCAGCGTGCTCACCTCCGACGCGCAGCACGACCCGCGCTTCAGGTCGAGCACCGTCACCTTTCAGGGCATCCGCTCGGTGCTGGCCGTGCCGCTCGGCGTCGGCGAGCGCATCTTCGGCCTCATCTACGCCGACTCGCCGCTCGCCACCTCGCGCTTCACCGAGGATCACCTGAAGGTTCTGACGACGCTCGGCTCGGTCGCGGCCATCCGCGTCGAGAACGCGCGCCTCATCGAAGAGCACCTCGAACAGCAGGGCCTTGAGCGCGAGATGCAGCTCGCGCGCGAGATTCAGCAGCGCTTCCAGCCGACCGCGCCGCCCGTCGTGCCGGGCTACGAGTTGCAGGGCATCAGCTTCCCCTCGTACCAGATCGGCGGCGACTACTACGACTTCATCCCGTGTCAGGACGGCCGCCTCGTCGTCGCCTTAGGCGACGTTTCGGGCAAGGGCACTTCGGCCGCGCTCCTGATGTCCTCGCTGCACGCGGCCGTCCACGCGCAGGTCGCCGCCTGCCGCCCCATCGCCGAGACCATCGGCGCCGTCAACCGCTACCTCGCCGACAACACGCCGCCCAACCGCTTCGTCACGCTCTTCTACGCCGAACTCGACGCCCTCACCGGCTCGCTCTCCTTCATCAACGCCGGCCACAACCCGCCCGTCATCGCGCACGCCGGCGGGACGACCGAGCAGTTGGCCGCGGGCGGACTCCCGCTCGGCATCATGCCGGAGTTCTCCTACAGGGAGGGGCGCACCACCCTGCAGCCGGGCGACGTGCTGGTCGCCTACTCGGACGGCGTCACCGAGCAGCAGAACCCGAGGGGCGAGGAGTTCGGCACGGCCCGCCTCCAGAGCGTCATCATGCAGAACCTCGACCGCTCGGCCGCCGCCATCCGCGACAAGATCGAGGCCGCGCTCTCGGCCTTCGCGCAGGGCACGGCCGCCGGCGACGACATCACGCTGCTCATCGTCAAGCGCGCGAAGGAGTAGCAGGCCCGCGGCCGGCGGTGTTAGACTCCGGCCCGGCGAAGCCCGAGAACCACCCACCGCTCTGATAACGGCCTCCTACCCATTCGGCGGAGGACACGATGAGCAGTGAACGCATGACCGAGATACTCCGATACCTGACCGCCATCAGCCACGACGTGGGCGAGCTCCGCGCCGGGCTGAAGGAAGTCCGCAAGGACGTTGCCGAACTGCGCGGCCAGTTCGTGGAACTGCGCGGCCAGTTCGTGGAACTGCGCGGGGAGTTCGTAGAACTGCGCGGCGAAGTTGCGGAGCTGCGCGGCGAAGTCGCAGAGCTACGCGAAGGACAGAACGAGTTGCGCAAAGAAGTCGCAGAGTTGCGCACGGGCCAGAACGAGTTGCGCGCGGAGGTGCGCACACTCACCAAACGATTCGACCGCCTCGAAGCGCGCGTCCTCGACATTCGCGCCGACACGGCCGACCTCGAAGACCGCGTCTCGGCGCTGGAGGGTCGGGAGAAGTAGGCGTTCGCATAAAAGTGCGGGCGGGGCGCTCGACTCGGTGTCGAGCGCCCCGCCCGCAGTTTTTCTACCGCGCGCTTACGGCGCGAGCCTCGCGACGCTCCGGCGAATCCTCTCCGCCGACTTCTCGCCGACGCCGTCCACCAAATCCAGCCCGCCGCCCTCGACGAACTGACGCAGGTCTCGGAGCGAAGAGATTTTAAACTGCTGGTAGAGCGCCGAGGCGGTCTTGAGGCCGACGCCCTCGACTTCGAGCAGGTCTAAGACGGACTCCGGCGTCTCGGCCGTCAACTTCTCCCAAGCCTCGAAAGTGCCCCGCCCCAGCATCTCGACGATCTTGCCGCTGATGGCCTTGCCCACGCCGGGCAAAGCCTGCAAGCCCTTCAAGCCCTCCTCCTCGGCGACGCGCCGCAACTCGGCCGGCCACGTCTCGATGACCTCGGCCGCGTTGCGGTACGAGCGCACGCGGAACTTGTCGTCGCCGCGAATCTCCATCAGCGTCGCCAGCCGCTCGAACCGCCGCGCGATCTCCTCGTTCGTCATCGCCCCTCCGATTGCGGATTGAAGAGAAGCTTACCCCCGACCGCGCCGCGTTAACAATCCGCAACCCGCGACCTCACTGGGCCGCGGCGAGGACGGCGTCGCGGCGGCGGCGCGCGAAGTCGAAGAGGGCGGGCTGCTGGATGCGTACGGCGTCGGCGATGACGGTCAGACCTTTGGCGTCGCCGGCGGCGGGGCGTCGCCGCCGCGGCCGCGCGCGCGTGTCGCCGAAGGCGACGACTTTGGTCTGCGTGTCGCCCGAGAGCGGGGCCGAGCCGCCGCGTTCGCGCATCTCGGCGAGGCGGCGCGCGACCTCGGCGTGGAGCTGCGGCACGCGCTCGACGCCGTAGGCGAGCCACTCCGAGACGGTGACGCGGCTGTCGGCCGGGCGGAAGTCGGCGCGCATCGTCTCGATGGCGTCGCGCGTCAGCGCGTAGGTCAGAAGGCCCTGCTCGACGAGGCGACTCTCCAGCGCCACGTCGTCGGCCTGCGTCGAGGTCAGAACCCTCATCCCCTTGTCGTAGGCGAGCTGGCCGAGCCCGCGGCTGCCCATCGGCCCCGGCTTGAAGCCGTCGCCGCGGACGGAGGCGGCCGAGTGGCAGGCGTCGACGACGAGGACGAGCTCGCCGGCGTCCACG
>DATMVI010000296.1:0-10195 GCA_035563275.1 Pyrinomonadaceae bacterium | reverse complement strand
GGCAACACCGGCGGCGGCGACCGCCACGAGGGCGGCGGAGGCCCCGGCGGCGGCGGCGGCGGCGGCGTGGATTACTCGCGCCCGTTCCAGCCGCGCGAGGTGACGGCGAAGGCCGTCATCGTCTCGAAGCCGGAGCCGGGCTTCACCGAGGAGGCCCGCAAGAACAACGTGACCGGGCTGGTGCGCCTGCGCGCCGTGCTCTCTTCGGGCGGGTCGGTGACGAACATCTCCGTCATCAAGGGTCTGCCCGACGGGCTGACGGAGAAGGCCATCTCGGCCGCCCGCGGCATCAGGTTCCGCCCGGCCCAGAAGGACGGCCGCACCGTCTCGCAGTGGGTCACGCTCGAATACAACTTCAACATCTACTGACCGTTGCCCCGGCGGCCTGACGGCGGCTGCTCTCCGCGAGGGGGGCGGCCGCTTTTGTTTTGCCGGGGAGAGGGGGGCCGGGTTAAAGGCAAGGTTCTTTCCCCCGGCGCCCGCCCCCCGCGGCGTGTCAGCACGGGCGGCGCGTTATATACTTGGCCGGCAATCCCAACCCACTCAGGCGAAGGACAGCCGCAGGTATGGAAGCGCCTTCTTCCCCGTCGAACGTCGTCTGCGTCGCGAGCCACTTCAAGGGCGAAGAGTTCCTGCGCGAGTGCAAGCGGCTGGGCGCGCACGTCGAGCTGGTCTCGCGCCGCCGCACCGAGCACGAGCCGTGGCCGCGCGAGGCGCTCGACGACGCCGTCTTCCTCCCGGACGACGCCGGGGCCGAGCTGATCATGCACGTCGTCAGCCAACTCGCGCGCCCGCGCAAGCTCCACTGCCTCGTCGCGCTCGAAGAGTTCGACGTGGTGACGGCCGCCCTCGCCCGCGAGCACCTGCGCCTGCCGGGCCTGCATAGCTCGGCCGCGCGCCGCTTCCGCGACAAGCTGGTGATGCGCGAGGCGGCGCGCGACGCCGGCCTGCGCGTCCCCGAATTCGTCCACGTGCTCAACTATCAGGAGGTCGGCGAGTACATGGAGCGCGTGCCGCCGCCGTGGGTCTTGAAGCCGCGCTCGGACGTGTCGGCCTCGGGCGTCCGCGTGCTCGAAGACTCCGAGGAGGTCTGGCGCGCCGTCGAGGCGCTCGACGCGCGCGAGGCCCTGCAAGACAAGTCCACCTACTACCTGCTCGAACGCTACGTGGCCGGCGAGGTCTTCCACGTCGATTCGGTCGTCGAGGGCGGCGAGGTCGCCTTCGCCGGGGCGAGCCGCTACGGGCGGCCGCCGATGAACGTCGTCCAAGAGGGCGGCGTCTTCACCTCGGCGACGGTCGCCTACGAGTCGCGCGAGCACGAAGAGCTTCTGCGGTTCAACGCCGGCCTGCTCCGCGCGCTCGGGCTGGAGCGCGGCGCGGCCCACGCCGAGTTCATCAAGGGCGCCGACGACGGCGAGCTGTACTTCCTCGAAGTGGCGGCCCGCGTCGGCGGCGCCTACATCGCCGAGACTCTGGAGGCGGCCAGCGGCCTCAACCTCTGGCGCGAGTGGGCGCGCGTCGAGCTGGCGCACGCGCGCGGCGAAAGCTACGGGCGGCCCGAGCGCCGCCACGAGTACGGCGGCATCGCGCTCTCGCTGGCTCGTCAGGAGCGGCCCGACACCTCGGCCTACGACGACCCCGAGATCGTCTTCCGCGTCTCGAAGCCGAACCACGTCGGCCTCGTCGTCCGCTCCCCGAGTCTCGCCCGCGTCCACGAACTGCTCGGCCGCTACACCGAGCGCTTCACGCGCGACTTCAGCGCCTACGTCCCCCCGCCCGACCGGCGGGAAGTGAACCTTTAAGGGCGACGGGCGTCGGGGAGAGCGGCTTGTCTCTAACCCGACGCCCGAACCCGCTCCCGGAGGAAGAGCATGAGTGAGCCGCGGGTCGCGCCTTACGGGTCTTGGAAGTCGCCGATCACGTCCGACCTCATCGTCTCGGCGACGGTGGGGCTGAGCCAGTCGGCGCTCGACGGCCGGGACGTTTACTGGGTCGAGTTGCGCCCGTCGGAGGGCGGGCGCTACTGCGTCGTGAGGCGCGCGGCCGGCGGGCCGAACGAGGACGTGACGCCGGCCGGCTTCAACTCGCGCACGGGCGTCCACGAGTACGGCGGCGGCGACTTCGTCGCGAGCCGCGGCGTCGTCTACTTCTCGAACTTCGCGGACCAGCGCGTCTACCGGCAGGAGCGCGGCTCCGCCCCGCGCCCCATCACGCCGGAAGGGGCTTTCCGCTACGGCGACGCGTGCGTGGACGAGCGGCGCGGCCTGCTCTTCGCCGTCCGCGAAGACCACGGCGAGGCGGGGCGCGAGGCCGTCAACACCATCGTCAGCCTCGGCCTCGACGGCGCGGCCAACGACGGCGGCGGCCGCGTGCTCGTCGCGGGCGGCGACTTCTACTCCTCGCCGCGCCTCAGCCCCGACGGCTCGCGCCTCGCGTGGCTCACGTGGAACCACCCGAACATGCCGTGGGACGGCACGGAGCTGTGGGTCGGCGAGCTGGACGAGGGGGGCGGGCTGCACGGCGCGTCGCGCGTCGCGGGCGGGGCATCCGAGTCGATCTTTCAGCCCGAGTGGTCGCCGTCGGGCGCGCTCCACTTCGTCTCCGACCGGAGCAACTGGTGGAACCTCTACCGCCTCGGCGGGGGCGGCGCGGCCGAGCCGCTTTACGAGGCGGAGGCCGAGTTCGGCCTGCCGCAGTGGTTCTTCCGCATGTCCACCTACGGCTTCGCCTCGGAGGACGAGATCGTCTGCGCCTACACCGAGCGCGGCATGTGGCGCTTGGGCGTGCTCGACGCGCGCTCTCGGCGGCTCGAAGAGGTCGAGACGCCCTACACCGACATCTTCTACGTGGCGGCCTCGCCGGGCCGCGCCGTCTTCATCGGCGGCTCGCCGACCGAGCGGCCGGCCGTCGTCGAACTCGACCTGCGGGCGCGCGCCCTGAACGTGCTGCGGCGTTCGAGCGGGCCGGCCATCGAAGCGGGCTACCTCTCCGAGCCGCGCCCCGTCGAGTTCCCGACCGAGGGCGGGCTGACGGCGCACGCCTTCTTCTACGCGCCGCGCAACCGGGACTTCCGCGCGCCCGAGGGCGAGCGCCCGCCGCTGCTCGTGATGTGCCACGGCGGCCCGACGGCCGCGGCCATGACGGCGCTCAGCCTCAAGACGCAGTACTGGACGACGCGCGGCATCGCCGTCCTCGACGTGAACTACGGCGGCAGCACCGGCCACGGGCGCGAGTACCGCCAGCGCCTCAACGGCAACTGGGGCGTGGTGGACGTGGACGACTGCGTCAACGGCGCGCGCCACATGGCCGAGCGCGGCGAGGCCGACCCGGAGCGCTGCGTCATCACGGGCGGCAGCGCCGGCGGCTACACCGTCCTGAGCGCGCTCACCTTCCGCGACCTCTTCAAGGCCGGCGCGAGCCACTACGGCGTGAGCGACCTGACCGTGCTCGTCACCGACACGCACAAGTTCGAGTCGCGCTACCTCGACCGCCTCATCGGCCCCTTCCCGGAGCGCGCCGACCTCTACCGCGACCGCTCGCCGATCAACTTCACGGATCGCCTCGACTGCCCCGTCATCTTCTTTCAGGGTCTCGAAGACAGGGTCGTGCCGCCGAATCAGGCCGAGCTGATGGTCGAGGCGCTGCGGCGCAAGCGCCTGCCCGTGGCCTACGTCGCCTTCCCCGGCGAGCAGCACGGCTTCCGTCAGGCCGCCAACATCAAGCGCGCCCTCGACGGCGAACTCTACTTCTACTCGCGCGTCTTCGGCTTCCCGCTCGCCGACCCGGTCGAGCCGGTGCCGATTGAGAACCTTTAGGCGAGCGCGCCGAAAGAAAAAGCGTGGCGTCGCAGGGTTACGACGCCACGCTTTCGTGTTGTGTGGTGGTGGAGGCGCTTAGCGCGTGCGCGGCCGCATCGGGCGCTGCTTGCGCTTGTTGCGCTTGCGGGCGAGGGCCGACTTGAGCTTGGCCTTCTGGCCGCGCGACATGAAGAAGGTGTGCTTCTTCGCGTCCTTGATGATCTCCTCGGACATCACCTTGCGCTTAAAGCGGCGCAGCGCGCTCTCAATCGACTCGCCCTGATTAACGACGACTGTTGCCATTACTTCTCTCCCTGCGGAATCAACTGTTGACGACGGCGGGGGCTCCCGCCGACCTGCGAATGCTCACGACTGATTAAAGGAAACTTCTCTATTAAGCTGGCAACACCTGCCTCTCGAATGCGAATTCGCGCCCATTCGGGCGCACGCCATTGTGCCTGCCCCCGCCCCCTTTGGCAAGCGGCCGGACGGTCGCGGGTCGAGGACATCGCGCAACGTCTGCGCTTCGAGCAGGTGCGCCGCCGCGTCGTCGCGCGTCTCGCCGAGGACGCGCGCGTCGGCGCGACCGAGCCGATAATCTCATCGAGCCTGACGGCGCGGCCGCGCGCGTCGGAGGCGCGGCAGTGGGCCGCGGGCGCTTGCGGCGGGGCGGGGAAGGCCTGTTGTGCGGCGAATGTGACGAGCAGTAGTATGCTGGCGGCGGATAAAGCTCTGGACGACATCATGCGCGACACGTAGCGCGCCGCCGCCGCGCCGGCAACGACCCGGCGGCGCGCGGCGGGGGCGCGAGTTTGAGGAGACGTTTGATGGGCGAGATTTACGTCAGCACTGACGTGGAGACGGACGGGCCGATCCCCGGCGTCTACTCGATGCTGAGCATCGGGTCGGCGGCCTTCCTGCCTGACAAGACGATGCTCGGCGGCTTCACGGCCAACCTTGAGACGCTGCCCGGAGCCGAGGCGCACCCCGACACGATGCAGTGGTGGAAGAGTCAGCCGGCGGCGTGGGAGGCGGCCCGCCGGGACGCGCGCCCGCCCGAGGAGGCCATGCGCGGCTACCTCGCGTGGCTCAAGGCGCTGCCCGGCAAGCCGGTCTTCGTCGCCTACCCGGCCGCCTTCGACTTCATGTTCGTCTGCTGGTACCTGAACCGCTTCACCGGCGAGAACCCCTTCGGCTGGCAGGCGCTCGACATCAAGACGTTCGCCATGTCGCTTTTGCGCGTGGACTTCCTCGACACCGTCAAGCGCAACATGCCCCGCCGCTGGTTCGACGACCTCCCCTACACGCACAAGGCCCTCGACGACGCCATCTCTCAAGGGGCGCTCTTCTGCAACATGCTCGCGGAACACAAAAACAGTAGCCAGTAGCCATGCCCGCTCACGCGCCCTGCGCGACGCCCTCACGGCGAAGGGCTGGGGACTCGGCCGCGACCTCCAATATTTAGAGGTCAAAGGCGGCCGCCACGACGAGGCGGCGTGGGCCAAAAGGGTCGGCCCGATGCTCAGGTTCCTCTTCCCGAAGAAGTAACCACCGTGCCGAACGGGCAGAGCCGCGTGCGGGAGCGGGCGGGTCGAGTTACGCCAACAGTCTGCTCCGGCATAACTCGACCCGCCCGCCGCCGCACGCGGCTCTGTTTTTCAGAACGAGACGCTGTAGCTCGCGCCGGGGTGTCGGCCGCGTTCGAGGATGAGGGAGAAGGCGTGGCGGCCGCGCGTGAAGTTGAGCAGCGGGTGGACGCGCACGCCGTCGAAGATGACGGTCGAAGACCAGCGCTCGTCGAGCGTGATGTTCAGCCCGCCGATGGGGCGGAGGCGGTCTTCAAACGTGCCGTAGGCGAGGCCGGCGTAAGGCGAGACGGGCAGCCCCGTGGCCGCCTTCAGGTTCTTGCTCGCGGTCGCGTAGAAGGACTGGCCCGAGGGCGTGCCGATGCGGTCCGAACTCGTCCCGAGGATGACGGCGGGCCGCCTGCGCGTCTCGGTCAGCGCGACGAAGTTGGCGAGCGGGCTGACCTTCCCCGCGAGCGGGTTGTACTCGACGCCCGCAGTGAGGCGCGGGTGGAACCTGTAAGTCAAAGTGTTGCGCCAGCGCGCGCGGTCGATCTGGTTACTGATGACGCGCACGCCGAACGTCCAACGCTGACCGGCCTCTTCCTCTGCCCCGCTCACGGCGCGGCCCTCGCCCGGTCAAAGCGGTCAACTCGGCACGCTCGAAGCCTCCCGCGGCGAGGTCTTCGCCGGCGCGGCCCGCCCGCCCGTCTCGCGCCCGCCCTCGGCCTCCGCCGCGACGAGCATCGTATCGAGTTGCTGCCGCAACTCCTTCGGCCTGACGACGCCGGAGATGATTTTGACGACGCGGCCGTCGCGCCCGACGACCACCGTGGCCGGCAGCGCGCCGCCCACCCCGAAGCGCGTCATGTCCTCAAGGCCGACGCCCGTCCAGATGGGGAAGTTGAGCTTCAGCTCTTTGACGAACTGCAAGACCTTCGCCCGATCCTCCGGCGCATCGACCGACGCGCCGACGACTTGCACGCCGAGCGCGGCGTAGTCGTTCTGCACCGCCGCGAGGTCGGGCATCTCGGCGCGGCACGGCCCGCAGTAGGTCGCCCAGAAGTTGAGGACGACGACGCGGCCGCGCAGCGCGCTCAAACGCTGCCCGACGCCGGAGAGGTCTGCGGCCGCCAACTCGACCTCCGTCCCGACGACGCGCGCCGCCTCCTGCTCGGCCAGACTCGGGGCCAGCACTTCGAGCGCGTCCACGCGGACCGACAGCGCCTCGCCCTTCTTCCTCACGGCGCCGCTGACGGCCACGCGCCGGCCGACGAACTCCAGCCAGTTCTTGCCGGGCAGCCTGAACTTCCCCGCTTCGAGCCGGTAGAGCGTGAAGCGCTCGCCCTCGCGCACGGCGAGCAGCGTCGGGTCGCCGCCCTCGACGCACGAACGGGCCTTGAGCAAATCCTCGGCCGTGCCGAAGGCCACGCGCGTGCGGTCGGCCTCGGCCCAGCACTCCTCGCAGCACACGACCTGACCCTCCAGCCTCACGGCCCCGCCCTGCGCCGTCGCCGCCGCGACGAACGCGAATTGGAGCGTGAGAGCGGCGATAAATAATTTCATCGAAGCACCTCTGGTTATCAGTTTCGAGCCGAAGCGGCTGTAGATTCGCGGTGGCCGATTTTTGATTTGAAGCGGCGCGGGCGCCGCCCCCCGGCCGCGAATCAAAAACCTAAAACCCCTTCGACTCGACATCGTCGGCCTCACCACCCGCGCTGAATCTCCCAGCGGTCGACGACGCGGTCGCCTTCGAGCACGTGGTAGTGCGCGTGCTGCGCGGCGGTGAGGCAGGAGTGGTTGGCGAGCACGCGGACGCGCGCGCCGACGCGGAGTCGTTCGAGCGCCGCGCCGTCCGGGACGCCGACGGAGCCGTGCTCCTGCGAGAGCGATTCGACGCGCAGGCCCGTGTCAACGCCTTCGAGGTCGAGCACGCGGCCGTAGCCGCACGCCGGGTCTAGGTCGGCCGCGCCGCGGTCTTTCGAGAGGGCGACGGCCCCGGCGTCGAGCACGACCTTGCGGCGCGCGCGGTCGCGGTGGACGACCGAGGCCAGCACCGTCAGCGCGCAGTCGTCGAAGGCGCAACTGCCGAGCGTCGCCTGAAATGCGTCGAAGAAGATGTAGTTGCCGGGCCGCGCCTCGTCCACGCCTTCGAGGTGATCGACGTGCGTGGCGGTCGGCGTCGAGCCGACGCTGACGCAGGGCACCTCGACGCCGCCGGCGCGCAGGGCTTCGGCGAACCCCGTCATCAGGTCGCGCTCGCGGCGCGCGATGCCGAGAATCTCCTCGCGCGAGCGGGCGGCGTAGGAGTGGCCGGCGTGCGTGAGGATGCCGGCGAAGCGCAGGTGCCGCGCGGCGTCGAGCAGGCGCGGAATCTCGAACGCCTCGGGCGTGTCGGGTTCGACGCCGCAGCGGTGGTAGCCGCAGTCAACTTTCAGGAACACGTCGAGCGTCACGCCGGCGCGGGCCGCCGCCTCGTCGAGCGGGCCGGGAACCTCCGCGTCGTCGGTGATGAGGGAGAGGCGCACGCCGCGCGCGGCAAGCTCGGCGGCCTCGGCGAACTTGCCCGGCTCGACGGGGACGGCGTAGGTGATGTCGGTGAAGCCGTGGGCGGCGAAGGCACGGGCCTCGGCGAGCGTCGAGACGGTGATGCCGCCCGCGTGCCCCCCGGTCTGGATGCGCGCGACCTCGACGCACTTGTGCGTCTTGACGTGCGGCCGCAGCGACGCGCCCATCCCCGCGACGCGCGCCGACATCCGCGCCGCGTTGCGCCGCACGCGACCCACGTCGAGCAGCAGCGCGGGCGTCTTTAGCTCGTGAAGCTCCATCACGCGAAAGCTTCACACACCCCGACGCGCGCGGGCAAGCCCGCGCGAGGTTTCAAGTCCCGAGTTAAAGACGATCTCCGGTCAGAGCCGCTGGCGGCGTCGGGCGGGTTGAGCGACGTTAACGCCAACCCGCGCGCCGCCGCCCGCGGCTCTGTTCCTTAACTCGTAGCTCGAAACTCGAAACTTCATTGAATCGTGATGAAGACGTTCGCGCGGCTCGTCCTGCCGTCGGCGGTGGTGACGGTGACGGCCGCCGGGCCGCGCACGCCGTCGGGGATGACGACGTTGACTTGGTCGAGGCCGTTGAAGCCGCCCGACGGGCCGGCGTATTGCACCGTGGCCGCGCGGCCGCCGACGCGCGCCGTGACCGGCAGGGCGTGGCGCCAGCCCGTGCCGAGCAGCGCGACGACCGAGGGCTGGTTGTTCGCGCGGGCGGGGAAGGGCGCGGCCGTGTACAGCCCGCCGGAGGCGAGCAGCGCGATGGCCTCGCCCTCGCCCGTCTGCGGGACGGTGAAGAGGCCGGGGTTGGCCGTCGCGATGTCGGCGTCTTCGGCCGCCGTCACGTCGCCCGAGACGGTGACGACGACCGAGCCGACGCCGGCGCCCAACTGCTGCGGCACGAAGATGTGAACCTGCGTGTCGTTGAAGGATAAGACCTCGGCCGGCAAGCCTTCGACCGAGACGCGGACGCCCTGCGCGGCGTCGGCGCGCGTCGCGCCGCTGCGGCCGCGCGTCAGGCCCGCGCCGAGGATCGTGGCGAGGCCGCCGCGCGTGGCGTCGCCGGCGCGGCTCGCGCTGTTCGTCATCGTCAGCCGGCCGACGGGCGGCAGCACGGTTTCGACGCCGAGGGCGAGGCCCGAGTAGGCCTGCGTGAACTCGTCGTCGGCGAGGACGAAGGCCGAGCCGTCGCGCAGGATGCCGTTGAGCGCCGGGTCGGGGAAAGCCTGCACGTGCGGGATGCCGCCGTTGCCGCCCTCGGCCGGCCGGTCGCTCTCGCCCGTCGAGTCCTGAATCAGATAGACCGTCCCGTCGCGCCCCACGGTCAGGCCGTGCAGCACGAGGTTGTTGTCAATCGAAAGCCCCTCGACGCGCACCTCGTCGGCGTCGCCCAGACGGTCGCCGTTCGTGTCGTAGACGGCGAGCAGGTAGGCGTCGTCGCCGACGCCGTGCGTGAAGACGACGCCGCGCGAGTTCGAGGCCACATCGAGCGGCGCGTCCGAAGCCGCGGGGAACGAGTAGTAAGGCGTGTTCAAAAGCGTGTCGGGCATGAGGTCGCCGTCGGTGTCGCGGACGACGCGCAACTCGTTCGAGGCGAAGTCGGCGATGACGAGGTCGCCCGAGGGGAGCAGCGTCAGGGCGTTGGCGTTGAAGAGGCGGTCGTCGCCGACGCCGACGAGCGGGCGCGTGAGCGCGGGGTCGAAGCCGCCGCCCGCGGCGTTGCGCGCGAGCAGGACGACGCCGGGCGAAGGCTCGTTGGCCGGGTCGCCGGGGTCGTCCTGATTGAAGTAGCCGCTCGAAGAGACGACGACGAACTCGCGTCCGAAGCGCGAAGTGCCGGCGACGACCGAGACGGCCGAAGGCAGCCCGAAGTCGCGGCCGAGGTCGAAGGTCTGCGCGGAGTCGCGCACGAAGTCGAAGTTGGTGTCGAGCGCGACGACGAGGACGCCGGTCGCCACGTCGTCGGAGGTCGAAGAGGTGCCGCGGTCGTCGGTGGCCGTGAAGACTTCGTAGCGCGCGCCGGAGCGGCCGACGGCGAGGTCGTAGGAGCCGCCGGCCGAGTCGAAGGTGCGGCGGCGGTCGGCCACGAGGTCGCCGTTGTCGTCAACGAACTGCTCGTGCGTGCCGGCGTCGCTCGTGAGGCTCAGCTGCGAGACGTGGAGGACGCGGCTGAGCGGCGTGCCGACGATGAGCGCCGCCGGGGCTTCGCGCACGGCCTCGACGCCGGCCCGTTCTTCGGAGTTGCGCGACGCGGGGGCGGGGCGGGCGGGGCGTCGGCCCTGCGCGT
>DATMVI010000295.1:0-25659 GCA_035563275.1 Pyrinomonadaceae bacterium | reverse complement strand
GCCGCGCGCCCGCTCGTCGCCCTGCTGCCCGGCAGCCGCCGCAAGGAGCTGGAGCGGCACCTCCCGCTCATGCTCGACGCGGCCTCGCGCCTGTCGCGCCGGCGGCCGGGCGCGCAGTTCGTCGTCGCCCTTGCCGAGAGCCGCGACCGCGCCGAGGCTGAGCGCATCGTCCGAGCCTCCGACTTCGCGGCGGCCGGCGCCAGTTTGGTCGTGACGCGCGGCGAGACGCGCGAGGCGCTGGCCGCCTCCGACGCGGCCGCCGTGTGCAGCGGCACGGCGACGCTCGAAGCGGCGCTGCTTCAGACGCCGCTCGTCGTCGTCTACAAGGAGTCGGCGCTCAACTGGCACACGCTCGGCCGCCTCATCAGCGTCGAGCACTACGGCCTCATCAACCTCATCGCCGGCGAGCGCCTCGCGCCCGAGTTGATCCAAGACGACTTCACCGGCCGACGGCTCGCGCTCGAACTCGACGCCCTGCTCGGCCCCGAAGAGAACCGCCGAGTCCGCGCGCGTCTGCGTGAAGCCACCGCCCGCCTCGGCGAAGGCGGCGCCTCCGAGCGGGCCGCCGCGGCGGTGCTGCGCGCCGTCAGAGGATGGGAAGGAGTAGACGGTAGACAGTAGTCAGTAGCCAGTAGAAGCGCATTCGCCAGCGAGCGTTGAAGTGATAGCCCTCAACGCTCGCTGGCGAAAGGTTTTTCTACTGACTACTGGCTACTGACTACTGTCTACTGTCTACTCCTTCCCCCCTTCCAGCCGCGCGGTCAGCTCGCGCACCTGTCGCTTGAGTTCTTCGAGGTCGGCGCGCATCTGCGGGAGGCGCCCCCAGAGGGCGTTGAGGCGTTTGTACTCGTCGAGCGGGCGGACGGGGACGCCCCACATGACCGCCCCGGCGCGGACGACCTTGCCCGGCAGGATGCCGGCCTTCGACCCGATCACCGCGCCGCGCTCGACGCGGGCGTGGTCGCCCATCCCGACCTGCCCGCCGATGACGGCATCCGACTCGATGACGGTGCTGCCGGAGATGCCGGTCTGCGCCGCGATGACGACGCGCTCGCCGATCTCGACGTTGTGCCCGACCTGCACGAGGTTATCAATCTTCGTCCCGCGCCCGACGCGCGTCACGCCGAGCGCCGCGCGGTCGACGCACGTCCCCGCGCCCAGCTCCACGTCGTCGCCGATCACGACCGTGCCGATCTGCGGAAACTTATGATAAGCGCCCGCCTCGTCGCGCACGTAGCCGAAGCCGTCCGCGCCGACGACGACGCCCGCGTGCAGCACGACGCGGTCGCCGACGCTCACGCCCTCGTAAAGTACGACGTGCGGGTGGAGCACGCAGCCGCGCCCGACGGTGACGTTCCGGCCGACGACGCAGTGCGCGCGGAGCTGCGTCCCGGCCCCGACGCGCGCCCCCTCGCCGACGACCACCCCGGCGCCGACGTAAACCTCTTCGTCGAGGCGCGCGCCCTCCGCGACGGCCGCCGTCGGGTGGATGTGCGCGGGGAGTTTTCGCGGCGGGTGCAGGACTTCGGCGATGAGCGCGAAGGCCAGCTTCGGCCGCGCCGCCTCAATCGCCGTGCGCCCCCCGACCTCCGTCCCCGAAGGCACGACCACGCACGACGCGCCCGAAGCCAGAGCCTCCGCGAGCCGGCGCGCCTCCTCGGCGAAGACCACGTCGCCCGCGCCCGCGCCGGCAATCGCCGCCACGCGCTCGACGACCGCCCGGCCGTCGCCCGCCGCGCGCCCCCCGACCAGCTCGGCCAGCTCCGCCACCGTCCAGCTTTTATTCGCTCCGCTCATAAAAGAGTTGCGAGTTTCGGGTTCCGCGTTCGCGGCTCGGCCTTGAGCTTTGGCGTCCGGGCGCGGGGCCGGCCTCAACTCGGAACTCGCGGCTCGAAACTGATTTGGTTAAGAAATCTTAAAGAGCGCGCCGCCCTCCGCGCCGCCGGCCTCGTCGCGCTCGGCGCGCGTGAAGCCGCGCCGCGAGCCGCGGATGAAGGCGGCGAGGTGCGAGGCGTTCGCGTCATCCATCTCTTCGAGCGCCGCCAGCGCGGTCGCCAGAGGCAGCCGCGCGCGGAAGAGCAGTTGGTAGGCGCGCTTCAAGGCCCCGCGCTCGGCCGGCGAGAAGCCGCCGCGCCGCAGGCCGATGACGTTGAGGCCGCGCACGCGCGCAGGGTTCCCGTCCGTCGTGAAGAACGGCAGCACGTCCTGCACCACCTTCGACTTCCCGCCCACCATCGCGAACCGCCCGAACCTGACGAACTGGTGCGCCCCGACGTTCGAAGACAGAAAGACGTGATCCTCCACCGTGACGTGCCCCGCCAGAGCCGCCCCGTTCGCGAAGACGTTGTCGTCGCCCACCTCGCAGTTGTGCGCCACGTGCGCGCCCACCATCAAAAAATTCCGGCTCCCCACCCGCGTCACCCCGCCCTCCCCGCTCGCCCTGTGAATCGTCACGAACTCCCGGATCAGGTTGTCGTCCCCGATGACCAGCGCGCTCGGCTCGCCCTTGAACTTCACGTCCTGCGGCTCGCCCCCCAGCACCGCGTGCTCGGCGACGCGGTTGCGCGCCCCCAGCGTCGTGAACCTCCTGACGACCGCGTGCGCCCCGAGCTCGCAGTCCTCGCCGACCTGTACGCCGTCCTCGACGACCGCGTACGGCCCCACGCGCACACCCGCCCCCAGTTCCGCGCCCGGGCTGATGGCTGCTGTCGGATGAATCAACATACGCTCACGCGCGATAGTAGCCACTGACTCTCCGCCGTGGCAAACGGGCGCGCGGGAGTGCGGCGAGCTGTCCGAAGCTCGGCTCCGCTCGGCGTGGCTGCCGGGCCGTGAGGCGCTGCCGGTCAGCGTTTGTCACTTTGCGGAGGCTTTAGCAGGGAACGCGCCCGCTCTTCGTATTCGTCCGCCTTTTTGCTGTCGCCCATCGCGCGGTATGCGCTGACGAGGCCGGCGAGCGCCGCGGCCTGTCCCGTTACGTCCTCCTGCGTGTGATAAATCTGTGCCGCCCGCTCGAAGCTTTCGACGGCCCGGCCGTAGTTCTTCTGATTTAGGTGAATCTCCCCGATCAGCATCAGTGTGCTGACTTCCTCATCCTTCGCCCCGGCCTTCTGGAATAGCCCGATTGCCGTGATGAAGTGAAGGAGGGCCTTGTCCGGCATGTTGTGCTTGCTGTAAGCCGTCCCGATGCGCCGGTATGTGTACCCCGCAAACCGGACCGGGGCTCCCGACCCCTCCCCCCAATACTCTCTGGTAGCATTAGCGGCCTGCTCGAAAAACCCGGCTGCGGTTTCCGGCTCTCGCAGGCCGAGGTACACATCGCCGATATCAACCAGCCTGTCATCCATGAACAGGTCTGATTTCAACTGCGAGACGAGGAGGACGCTCTTTTCGACGTACGACTTGGCCTTCTGCCGGTCGCCGACCGTGAGGGCGAGTTGCGCGAGTCTGGTCGTCAGTCTGATTTCTTCAGGCCGGTCGCCGATTTGCCCGTACTCGTTGACCGACTCTTCCCAAGCCCGCGCGGCCTCGCCGTACAGCTCCATCCTCCTGTAGACCGAGCCGAGCGCATCCAAAGCGGAGGCTGCTTCCTTGCGCTCGCCTCCCGCCCGGTAGAGTTGCACGGCCCGCAGCAAGAGCTCGACGCTCTTTCGGCCGTCCTGCCCCTCCTCCGGCTCCGGCCCGAAGTAGTCGGCGAGGCTCTCAAGCGCTCGGGCCTCGCCCGCCGGGTTAGCGCCGGCCCGGTGAAGTTCGACCAGCTCTTGCAGGTAGGTGATGGCATCCTGTCTCTGGCCTACTGTGCTGCTGACTTGGCTCAGCCTTTCAAGCGAGTTGGCCTCGCCTTCACGGTCGCCGGCCTTACGATAGGCCGACCGCGCCTCCTTGAAATAACTGATCGTGCTCGGGTCTTCACCCGGTCTGGGTAACCACAGCTTGACCATAGCTTCGCCGGCCCTGAACAGCGCTAGGGCCTCCCCTTTGTGGTCGGCCATCTGGCGGTAGAGCGCGGCGGCCTCTCTCAGTTTCGCCACCGCTCGGTTGACGTGTTCCGCCCCCTGCTCATCCGGCGCTTGGGCGAAGTCGCTCATGTGCATCTCGCTTAGGTTGAGCAACACCCCGGCCTGTCCCTGCTTGTCGTCGAGGGATTTGAACAGCTCGCCGGCCTTCTGGTAATACCCGGCAGCTTTTTCGGCTGCCGCTTTGCCCGACTTGCCGCGCGCCTTGTTGTAGACGCCGCCGATGAGGGTGAAGGTGGCGGCGCGCTCGGCGGCGTCTTTAGAATTTTCCACGGCCTCCATAAAAGATTTCTCGGCCGGTTCGGCCTTGTCCAGATCGAGGTAGACGCCGCCGATATTGAGGAGCGTGTCTACCACGGCGCGCTGATAACTCAGCTTGCGGTAGACGCCCAGCGCCTGTTGGAATTTGCTGACGGCCTCCTCCTTCTGGGCCTCATTGCGCGAGAGCCAGAAAGCCTCGCGGTAGAGGGCGTCCGTCTGGCTCACCATCTCGGCGACTTCCTTCTGCCGCGTCGCCTCCTGCGCGCTGGCGAGGGCCTGACTTTCGGCCTCCGCGGCCCGATCCCTTTCCCGCTGCGCCTCCGCCGCACGGTCTTCGGCGCGCTGGCGCTCGCGCTCGGCGCGCGCCCGCTCGGCCGACTCGCGGTTCTTCGCCTCCAGCGCGGCGCGCGCGCTCTGCTCGGCTTTGGCCGCCTGCTGCTCGGCGCGCTGGCGCTCGCGCTCCGCTTCGTCGGCTTTCTGTTCGGCGCGTTGCCGCTCTTTACTCTCCGCCTCGCGGGCGGCGACGGCTTCG
This sequence comes from Pyrinomonadaceae bacterium, assembly GCA_035563275.1. GTDB lineage: Bacteria > Acidobacteriota > Blastocatellia > Pyrinomonadales > Pyrinomonadaceae > QHXN01. The sequence continues at coordinate 20,850 of DATMVI010000295.1, read as the reverse complement.
CCGCCCGCCTTGAGCGCCTCGCCCTTCGCCTGATCGGCCTCAGCCTTTGCCAGCAGCGCTACGTTGCGCGCGCCCTCGGCCTCATCCTTCGACCTCAGCGCCTCGTCCCGGGTGTAGAGGGCGTAAACGCTGGTGGCGAGGGTGAGCAGGAAGAGGACGGCGAGGCCGAGGGTGGCCCAGCGGAAGCGGCGCGCGGCGCGGGTCTGGCTGAGGCGCAGGCGCTCCTCGGCCTCGGCGCGCTGTCGCTCGGCGGCGGCGAGGGCGGTGGCCTGTTCGAGTTGGCGCTGCTTCTCCTCGGCCACGCGCCGGGCTTCGCGGCGCTCCTCTTCCACCTTCCGCGCGGCCTCTTCCTCGGTGACTTTCTGCATGTGGCGCGCGCGCCAGTCGAGGATGGCGGGGGCGAGCACGTCGTGGAAGATTTCGTAACGTAGCGCGCCGGGCTGGTCGGGCGGCGGCGCGACCGGGCGCAGGACGCGCACCTCGGGGTGACTCAGCGCGTTGAGGACGCCTTCGACTTCGTGGCGCGGGAGCCGGGCGTAGGAGGAGAGGTCGGCGGGCGTGTGAGCGATCTTCTGGCCGCCGGGCGTGACGAGGTAGTGGAAGAGCGCGGCCGCCGTGTCGCGGTGCGGGCGGAGCCGCTCCGTCTCCATCACCTTGTCGAGGTGCGTGCGGACGATGGTGGTCGCGCGCCCCAGTCTTTCGTAGGTTTGCAGGCGCAGAGCGCGCGAGCCCGGGTCGGGGTGTTCGGCGGCGTGCTCCTCCTCCCACAGGCGCGTCAGGACGACTTGCAGGAAGGGCGTCTCGATGAACGCGGGCCGCCCGTCGCGCGCCGCGGGCCAGACCTTCCCCTGCCCCGTCAGGTTGAGCGTCACCTTCCCCGCCCCCAAGTCTTCGAGCAGCGCGCCGACCAACTCGTCCTCGACGCGCATCCGCGGGCTACCCTCCTCGCGCAACTCGTTGTACTTCTCCAGCGGCCTGCGGATGGCCTCGACGGCCGCGGCGCGGTCGAGGTGTTCGAGGCGCAGCATGTTGTTGAGCAGGTTCGGAATCCGCTTGCGGAAGCGGTCGAGCCGGCTCAGCCCGTCGTCGCGCATCGAGAGCAGGAAGTTGGCCCCGATCTCCTGCCGGTTGACGGCGCGCGCGAAGGCGGCGTCGAACCCCTCGGTCTGCGGCGAGATCGGGTGGTAGAGGAAGTACTCCTCGAACTGGTCGAGGACGAAGAAGAGTTCGCCGCGGAAAGCCTTGATGCAGGCGTGCAGGAACTCATCGAACTCCAGCCCCGGTTCGACCTGCACCTCGCGGCCCGCGGCCTCGCCGACCGCGCGCAGCACCTCCGCGCGCAGCCCGGCCTCGAAGGCCGCGTCCTGCCAGTCGCGGAAGACGACCACGGCGAGGCGGGGCGTAGTCTTCAACTCGGGCACGACGCCCGCCAACAGCACGGAGCTTTTGCCGACGCCGCTCGCGCCGTAAAAGACCGTCAGCGAGGAGGCGAAGAGGTTCGAGATGATGATCTCGCGGTCGCGCTCGCGGCCGAAGAAATACTTCCGGTCGCGCTCGGTGTAAGGCTGGAGCCCCCTGTAGGGGCAGTCGTCGCGCTCGCCCGAAGCTGTCATCACTGCACCTCCTCGCGCAGGCCGCGGACGAACGCGTTGATGTCTTGGTCGTAAATCTTGACCTTGCGCGCCCTCCACAACTCCTTCTCCAGATCGGTGGGGCGGAACTGGATCGCCCACGAGGTCAACTCCTGATCGTCGGCGGGCGACAGCGGGCGCGGCGCGGCGGCCGTCTCGCCGCCGGCGCCGGCGTCCTCCGGCGGCAGAATATTCCTCAGGTTCCGCAGCACCACGCGCAGGTTCCAGTCGCCCAGACCGTAGCCGAGGAAGAGAAAGTGGCGGGCGCGGAAGTAGCGCATGAACTGCGCCGGGACGGCCCCGCCTTGCGTCGTCATCCGCGAGAGGAAGTCTATGTAGTCGTCTTCGGTAATGACGAAACTGTCGAGGTTGCGCCGCCCGCGGTCGACCGAGCCGTGCATTTTGTAGATCACGTTCGTGTTCTTCAGGTCTATGCAGAGTTGGTTGGGGGCGACGGCCTCCGGCTCGCCCGCGCCGTGCGGCCACCACAGGACGGAGGCCGCGATGTCCTTGCGGTCGGTCGGGTAGATGACGAGGTCGTAGGGCCGGCCGAGCGCGTTGAACGCCTGCTCCAAAAGGTCGTCGTAGTTGGTCGTGACGACCAGCAGCGGCGTCCCCGGCTCCTTCCGGCCCTCCGGCTGTTCGGCGATCTCGGCCTCGGACTTGCGGGCGATGTCGGCGAGGTGGAGGTGGACGCTCGACGGCGTGTACTCCCTGACGAAGATGTCCTGCAAGCGCTCGCGCAGGCGCACGCGGGCGCTGGTTTCGACGAAGTAGGCTGCCACCTTCGCGAGGTCGTCGAGGTCGTGCGGCTGGTCGGACGGGAAGCTGATGCGGCGGGCCAGATATCTGGAGAGTTCCGGCCCGCTGGGCAGGAAGTGTGACGACCGCTCATCCCACAGCGCGTCGGGCGGCTGGCGCGTCCCGAAGTTCACTCCGGCCCCGAGGAACGGGATCACTTTCCCGTCTCGGAGGAGGTCGGCTATTTCGAGGTAAGGTGGTGGCGGCATGACGTTTCTCCCGCGAATGCTCCCGGCGAGGGGATCGGGCCGGTGTGAAAAGGCTGACGCGCCCGGCCCGGGTGGAGACTCCCGCGAGTTGCAGACGGATGAATGAAGGACTGAGGTCTGGAAAGTGAGGAAGGCCTCTTCTCTCCCGGCGCAAGGCTCCGCGACAGGTGGCTTATACGATTGCGGGCCGCCCCCTGTCAACCCGGATTCGGGCGCCGGCCGCGGGCCGTAACGTCTTGCGATTAATTGGAGATACGTTTATCATCGCGGCTGTCTGAGTGCGCCCCGGCCGCGCCCTCCGGAGTTCCCGCGGCGGCGCTCGGGCGGGTTCCGGCAGATGGCCCCGCGCGGCCAGTCCCTTCGTCATAAAAAGGAGAGAAGAGTCTTGTTCAGCGATCAGTTCCGCCGCGGCGAGACGGGTAAGCCCCGGTTCAGCGGCGTGAGGGCCTCGAAGCTGGTGTCGGGGTTGTCGGACGTGGCGTGGAAGGCGTTCCAGTCCGTCAACACGCGACTGCCCGAAGGCGAGGCCGTGCGGCCGAAGTGGGCGCCGGGGCCGCTCCTGAAATCCTACGAGCGCACCGCGCCGCCGCTCGGCTTCCCGCGCGAGACCGACTCCCTGTGCCCGCGCTGCGTCAAGGAGGTGCGCGAGGCCGTCATCTCCGGCGAGACGACGCTCGAAACCCTCATGCACGCCCACCCCGGCGAGCTGAAGGCCGAAATCTACGAGGAGGGCGGGCAGGTCTTCATGCGCAAGACCTGCGCCGTCCACGGCGAGTTCAAGGACACGCTCGCCACCGACGCGCGCTTTCTGGAGCGCGTCGAGTCGCTCTTCTTCGGCCGCGACTTCCGCGCGGCCGAGGACTCGCACGTCCACAGGCACGGCACCTCGGACATCAAGTTCGGCCGCGGCGCGGTTCTGACGGTTGACCTGACGAACCGCTGCAACATGATGTGCAACCCGTGCTTCATGGACGCCAACCAAGTCGGCTACGTCCACGAGCCGACGTTCGAGGACACCAAAGCCATCCTCGACCGCGCCGTCTCCTTCAAGCCGCGCCGCCAGATCATCATCCTCTTCTCGGGCGGCGAGCCGACCATCTCGCCGACCTTCCTCGAATCGGTCGCCTACGCCAAGAAGATCGGCTTCTACCGGATTCTGGCCGCGACCAACGGCATCCGCTTCGCCGAGGACATCGAGTTCTGCCGGCAGGCCAAAGAGGCCGGCATGCACGGCGTCTACCTACAGTTCGACGGCGTCTCGGAGGAGAAGAACAAGCACCGGGGCGTCGGCAACCTCTTCGACGTGAAGCTGCGCGCCATCGAGAATCTGGCCGAGGTCGGCATCAAGGTCACTCTGGTCACGACCATCGTCAACACCATCAACAACGACGCCATCGGCCAGATCGTCGAGTTCGCGGCGAAGAACATCGACAAGGTGCAGACCATCGCCTTCCAGCCCGTCTCCTTTACGGGGCGCGACGAGGACGTGCCCGACCACGTCCGCCTCCAGCAGCGCTACACGCTCGCCGGCATGGCTCACGACCTCGACAGCCAGCTCGGCGGCCGCATCAAGCCTCTGCGCGACTGGTTCCCGCTCTCGTCTTACTCGGCCTTCACCTCCGTGATGGACATGCTGCAAGGGGCGGACGCGCCGTGGGGCTGGTCGTCCTGCAACTGCCACCCGAACTGCGGCATCTTCACGCTGCTCGTCACGAACCGCCACACGGGCGAGTTCCGCTCGCTCTTCGAGTTCTTCGACTACGAGCAGTTCATGAAGGACGTGTCGGTCATCACCGACACGGCGCGCGGCAAGCGGCTGACGATGGCGCAGCTCGCGATGGCAATCATGCGCAACTTCGACGCCTCGCGCGCCCCCGAGGGCTTCCCCGTCTCGCAGATCATCAACCTCTTCAAGCCCTCCTCGACCAGCTCGAACTCCGACCGCAACGACCGCATGAAGTCGCAGAAGTCCGCTGACCCCTCGGACGCGTGGCGCGTGCTCTGCGTCGAGGGGATGTGGTTTCAGGACTTGTTCAACTACGACTTCCGCCGCACCGAGATGTGCGTCATCCCGTACGGCACGCAGGAGGGCGAAATCTCCTTCTGCGCCTACAACACCGGCGTCGGCTGGCGGCAGATCATCGAGGAGATGCACAAGACGGCCAACCTCGCCGAGTGGTACAAAGAGCACGGCCGCCACGCCGTCTACGCCAAAGGCAAAAACGTCCCCGGCATCCGGAAGGCGCGCACGCTCTCGCTCCCCGTCGTGCAGTCCATCCTCGCCGCCGACGCCGACGCCGCGCCCGCCCCCGCGGTCACGCCCTACCTCGTCGAAGAGGGCGAGGAGGAGTTGGCCGCGCGGTAGGTTAAGCCTCCTCGTCAACGAACGAGACCCTCCGAACCCTTCAGAGGTTCGGGGGGTCTTTTCGTCCGGGCCCGCGGCGGCGCTCAAGCGTACTGCGCGGGCGGCCTTTTCAGTGGCGCGGCGGCGCGTGGTCGGGCGGGTCGGCGATGTTTTCTTCGGGGTTGGGGCGTTGGACGGTGCGCAGTTCGGCGACGGTGTCGCGGATGCGCGTGGCGAGGTGCTCGATGGTCTGGACGCGGCGGCGTGCCGAGTCGCTCAGCTCCTCGCGCAGGAGCAGTTGCGCCTGCCCGATGAGTCCGGTCAGGGGGTTGTTGATCTCGTGGCGGACGCGCGCGGCGAGGTCGGCGAACTCGTTCAGGCGCGCTTCGTATTCGGCGACGGCGCGTCGCAGGCGCTCGTCGCCCGGCGGGGCAGACTTCTGGTGGGTCTCGGTTTCGCTCATGCGGCTCTCGCGATCCGGGAAGGGTGTTGGTTAGGGCGTCCGCGCCGCCCGAAAGCCCTTCAGGCCGACCGGCCGCGCGCGAATCTCGACACGCATTTTGCGCCCCGCGGCTGGCCGAAGCAAGCGCCAATGCCGGCGACCTCCGGCGGCCCGCGCGCCGGTTGACAACCGCCGCCGCCATCCGTAAATTCAATACACACCTTGTCGGGAGGTCGTCTAAGGGTAAGACCGCGGACTCCGCGTCCGCCCGACGAGACTTTTGCCGGATGGTGAAATGGTATCACGCCTGACTCTGGATCAGGTTTTCTAGGTTCGAATCCTAGTCCGGCAGCCAGTTCGTAAATGGGTTCCGAGATTCCTAAAATCTCGGAACCCATTTTCGCGTCATTCCCGCCCGAAGGGGCGTTGCGGGGGCTGCGGCAGGGGCGCTCGGTCAAAGTCGCGGGGCGGCCGGAGGGCCGCCCTTTCTGTTTGTCGCCGGGCGGGTGAATTCGCGCGGGCTTGAGGGACTTTGCCCGGAACTTTTTTACTCCCTGACGATCCAGCCGTCGGAGAGTTGGACGACGCGGTGGCCGTAGGTGGCGTTAACCTCGGAGTGTGTGACCTGAATGATGGTCGTGCCCTCGTCGTTGAGCCGCTTGAAGAGCTCCATGATCTCTTTGCCCTGACTCGAATGGAGGTTCCCCGTCGGCTCGTCGGCGAGGATGAGCTTGGGGCCGGCGACGACGGCGCGGGCGATGGCGACGAGTTGCTGCTGGCCGCCGGAGAGCTGGTTGGGGAAGAGGTCTTTCTTGCCGACGATCTGGAAGCGGTCGAGGATGTCGGCGACGAGCGCCTGCGCCTCGGCCCGCTTCACGTCGCGGTAGGAGAGCGGCACTTCGATGTTCTCGCGCACCGTCAGGCTGTCGATCAGGTGGTAGCTCTGGAAGACGAAGCCGACGTAGCGCTTGTGCAGCGCGACGCGATCCTGCGGCTTCAACTTGTGGACGGCCTCGCCCATCAGGTAATACTCGCCCTTCCACGCGCTGTCGAGCATCCCGAGGATGCTCAGCAGCGTCGTCTTGCCCGACCCCGACGGCCCCATGATCGAGACGAACTCGCCCTCGCGCACGTCGAGGTCGATGCGCCGCAGCACGTAGGTGCGCCCCGCGCCCGTCTCGTAGAATTTTTCCACGTTGCGTAGTTCAATCATCACAGCCCCCAGAAGGAAACTTGAGTCCCGAGTCTCGGGTCGCAGGCGGCCCGCGGCGCGAACCTGAAAGGCGGGGCCGCGAACCCGGGACGCGGAACCCGGAACCCGAAACTTTTTATCGCGGCAGCCGCAGCCGGGCCTCGCAGCCCGGCCCCGCGCGCCGGTTCTCCAGCGTGAGCGTGCCGCCGTGCGCCTCGGCGATCTGGCGGCAGAGGACGAGGCCGATCCCCGACCCGCCGGGCTTCGTGGTGAAGAAGGGCACGAAGAGGTTGGCCGGGTTGGCGATGCCCCGCCCCTCGTCCTCGACGCGAATCTCGACGTGGTCGTTCTCCCTCCGCCAGCCGACGCGGACGCGCCCGCCCGTGACGAGCGAGGCGTCCGCCGCGTTGCGCACGAGGTTGATGAGGAGCTGTTCGAGCTGGTCGCCGTCGGCGCGCACGGAGACCTCCCCGCCGTCGGCGACCTCGACGGCCACGCGCGTCTCCAGCCCCGCCACCCTCCGCGCGAGCGCGCCCAAGTTGACCTCCCTCGGCCTCGGCGGCGGCAGCCGCGCCAGCCGCGCGTAGGACTCCATGAAGCGGCTCAAGCTCTCGGCGCGCGACGAGACGACCATCAGGCCGCGCTGCATGTCCTCGCGCCAGTCGTCGGGCTGCGGCGTGCGCGTGAGCAGGCTGGCGAGGCTGCCGGCGATGGACTTGATCGGCGCCAGCGAGTTGTTCAGCTCGTGGCCGAGCACGCGCACGATCCGCTGCCACGCCTTCAGCTCCTCCTCGCGCAAAGGCTGGCTCAGGTCGCCGATGACGAGCAGCTGGTGCGCGACGCCGCGCTCGCGGAAGCTGCTGCTGCGCACGCCCCAGCGGCGCACCTGCCCGTCGTCGCCGGGGAAGGCGCGCGTCAGCGTGTGCGGCGTGCCGTCGTCGGCCACGCGCAGGATGTCGGCGAGCCCGACCTCTTCGGCCGTGCGCGCGAGCAGGCGCTCGGAGGGCTGCGCGAGCAGGCGCTCGCCGGCGCGGTTGACGAGGCGCAGGCGCGAGTCGGGGTCGAAGGCGAAGACCGCCACCTCGATCTCGCTCATCACCGTCCGCAGCAGCGCCGTCGCTTCGAGCGCGCCGAGCCGCTGCTCGCGCATCGTCTCGCTGAGCGCGTTGATCTCGCGGATGACTTCGCTCAGGGCGTCGTCGCCGCGCCCGCCGCGCGCGCGGAAGCTGTAGTCGCCCTCGCGCAAGGCGGCCAGCAGGTTCGAGACCGTCTGCAGGGGGCGCACGACGCGCCCCTGCGCGGCGAACGAGAAGCCGAGCCAGAAGGAGACGATGATGGTGGTGAGCGTCCAGAGGACTTTCGGCGTGTAGCCGCGCGACCAGAGGAGGGCGAGCGCGACGATCACGGCCGGCGCGCCCGCGACGAGCGCCATCACCAGCACGCGCCGCTCGTGGCTGAGGCGCTCGCGCTTCGGCAGGGGGCGGAACCTCGGCGCGGGGGGCCGGGGCGGGGGCGCGGGCGGCCTCGAAGGCGCGGCGTGCGCGGGCGTCTCGGCGTCGCGCGTCGCGACCCCGACCGCCTCCTTCACTCGCCCTTCAGAGTTCATATTTCTGCATGCGGCGGTAGAGCGCGCTGCGGCTCAGGCCCAAGACCTCGGCCGCCTGACTGACGTTGCCGCCGAAGCGCTTGAGGGCCTTCTGAATCAGCAGCCGTTCGACCTCTTCGAGGCTCATCTCTTCGAGCCGCCGCTCACCGCCCATTTCTCGCACGGGTTGGAGGCCGAGGTCAACCGCCCGCACCTCCGGCCCCTGCGCCATCAGGACGGCGCGCTGCACGACGTGGTCGAGCTCGCGCACGTTGCCCGGCCACGCGTAGGCGCGCAGCGCCGACGTGGCCGCCGCGTCGAAGCCGCGCAGCGGCTTGCGGTAGCGCTGCCCGGAGACGCGCAGGAAGTGCTCGGCCAGCGCCGGGATGTCCTCGGGCCGCTCGCGCAGGGGCGGCAGGTGAATCTCGACGGTGTTGAGGCGGAAGAGCAAGTCCTGCCGGAAGCGCCCGGCCGTCACCTCGTCCTGCAAAAGGGCGTTGGTGGCCGAGAGCACGCGCACGTCCGTGCGGCGCGTCTGCGACGAGCCGACGCGCTCGAACTCGCCCGTCTCCAGAACCCGCAGCAGTTTCGGCTGGAGGTTCGGCGGCACGTTGGCGATCTCGTCGAGGAAGAGCGTGCCGCCGTCGGCCAGCTCGAAGCGGCCGACGCGGTCGGACTTCGCGTCGGTGAAGGCGCCGCGGACGTGGCCGAACAGCTCCGACTCGAAGGTGCCCTCCGAGAGGGCGCCGGCGTTGACCGTCACCATCGGCTTCGCGGCGCGGGGCGAGAGCGCGTGCAGCGTCCTCGCGATGACCTCCTTGCCCGTCCCGTTCTCGCCCGTGATGAGGACGTTGGCGTCCGACGGGCCGACGCGCGAGAGCAGGTCGAGGACGGGCTGCATGGCCGCCGACTCGGCGATGAGGAGCGGGCGGCCGGCCTGCGTCTCGGTGCGGAGGATGCGGTTCTCGGCTTCGAGCCGCGCGCCCTGCCGGAGCGCGCGCGCCAGCTCGGCCTGCGTGCGCAGGATGGTCAGGAGCCGCGCGTTGTCCCACGGCTTCTGCACGAAGTCGCGCGCGCCGCGGTGCATCGCCTCGACCGCCAGCTCGACGCTGCCCCACGCCGTCATCACGACGACGGGCAGCGTCGCGTCGATCGCCTGCATCCGGGCGAGCAGGTCTAAGCCCTCCTGCCCCGACGTGGTGTCGCGCGTGTAGTTGAGGTCGATGAGCGCCACGTCGAAGGGCTGGCGCGAGAGGGCTTCGGCCACGTCCTCGGGCGAGGCGACGGTCTTGATCTCGTAGCCCTCGCCCTTCAACAGAAGGCGCAGGGCCTCGATCACGGCTGGCTGGTCGTCGGCGATCAGTACGCGGGGCATAACATTCAAGTGGTCAGTAGACAGTAGTCAGTAGACAGTAGAAGAGCGTGGTTTGTCGAGCAGCCAAAACGACGGCGTCAGCGTTCGTAGCGCGGGGCCTGCCGGCCACCGACTACTGTCTACTGACTACTCGTAGCGAAGCGCCTCCATCGGGTCGACCCGCGTCGCGCGGCGCGCCGGGAAGTAGTTGGCCGCGAGCGCGACGGCCGCCAGCATCAGCGAGAGGCCGGCGAAGACGAGCGGGTCGGTGGCCGAGACGCCGTAGAGCAGGCTCGCCATCAGCCGCGTCAGCGCGAAAGCCCCGAGCAGCCCGACCGCGATCCCGGCGCCCGTCAAAAGCATCCCCTGCCCGACGACCATCCGCAGGATGTCGCGCCGCCCGGCCCCGAGCGCGACGCGCACGCCGATCTCGTGGGTGCGCTGCGTCACCGTGTAGCTCATCACGCCGTAGAGGCCGACGGCCGCCAAGAGCAGCGCCACCCCGGCGAAGAGGCCGAGCAGCAGCGTCGAGAGCTTCTGCGTCGCGACCGACTGCGCCATCACCTCCTCCATCGTGACGACGCTGTAGAGCGGCTGCGCCGGGTCGAGCGCGCGCGCCTCGCGCCGCGCCGCCGCGACCACCGGCGAAGGGTCGCCGGCCGTCCGCACCGTCACCGTCACGTCGCCCATGAAGTCGGGCAGGTACTTCTCGGGAACCTGCCTGAAGGCGTAGTAGAGCTGCGGCCGCACCGGCTGCGGCGCGTCGGGGCCGGACTGGCTGACCTGCCCGACGACGCCGACGATCTCCATGTCGGGCATCCCCGGCGCGTAACCCCTGAGCCGCTTGCCCACCGCGTCCTCGCCCGGGAAGATGGCGCGCGCGAAGACCTCGTCGACGACGCCGACGAGCTGCGCGTTCACGTCGTCGCGCTCGTCGAAGAAGCGCCCGCGCAGGAGCGGGATGCCCAGCGCTTCGAGGTAGCCGGGGCTGGTCACGTAGAAGAGAACCTGCGGGGCCTTGCCCGGCTCCGGCATCGGCTGGCCCGCGACGAAGACGGAGGTGTCCGGCGCGCCGAGCCTCGGCAGCCCCATCGAGTAGGCCGCGGCCGTGACGCCCGGCGTGGCAAGCAGCCGCTCGCGCAAGTCGTCGAAGAAGCGGGCCGCGCCCGCCGCCGACTGGCCCTCGCCGACCGCGCGCGAGACCTGCATCGTCAGGAGGTTCCGCGGGTCGAAGCCGGTCTCGGCCTGCCGCAGCAGGGAGAAGCTCTTGAGCATCAGCCCCGCGCCGATGAGCAGGAGCAGCGAGAGCGCCACCTCGGCGACGACGAGGGCGCTGCGCATCCTCTGCCGCGCGACCCCGCCCGTCTGGCTGCGCCCGCCCTCCTTCAGCGAGGTGCTCAAGTCCGCCCGCGAGGCTTGCAGCGCGGGCGCGAGGCCGAAGGCGACGCCCGTCAGCAGCGAGACGCCGAACGTGAAGAGCAGGACGTTCGAGTCCAGCCCGACCTCGGCCGTCGGCGGCAGGTTGCCCGCGGCCAGCGAGCGCAGGGCGTCCACGCCCCACAGCGCCAGAAGCAGACCGCAGCCGCCGCCGACGAGCGCGAGCGTGACGCTCTCGGTCAGCAGTTGGCGGACGATGCGCGGGCGGCTCGCGCCGAGCGCCGTGCGGATCGCGATCTCGCGCGAGCGCGCCGCGGCCCGCGCCAGCAGCAGGTTCGCCACGTTGGCGCACGCGATCAAAAGCACGAGGCCGACGGCCGCCAGCAGGATGAGCAGCGACGGGCGAATCTGGCCGACGAAGAACTCGCTCAGGGGCTGGAGGTAGACGCCGTTGCCGGTGTTCGACTCCGGGTACTGCGCCGTGAGCCGCGCGGCGACCGTCTTCATCTCCTCGCGCGCGCGCTCCACCGTCACGCCCTGCTTCAAGCGCGCGAGCACGAAGATGCCGGGGTGGTAGCTGCGGCTCGCCCGCATCGTGTCGTCGATGGCCGAGTTGATGGGCACGTAGACGTCGGCCGGCGAGCTGTAGCGGAAGCCCTGCGGGAGCACGCCGACGACCGTGAACGGCTGGCCGTTGAGCGTGACGGCGCGGCCGAGGATGCCCGCGTCGCCGCCGAAGCGCCGCTGCCACAGCCCGTGGCTGATGACGGCGACGCGCTCGCGGCCCGGCGCGTTCTCCTCCTCCGTGAAGACGCGGCCGAGCGCCGGCGAGACGCCGAGCGCGGCGAAGAACTCCGGCGAGACGTTGCGCCCCGGGAGCCGCTCGGCCTCGCCCGCGCCCGAGAGGTTGTAGCTCTGCGACTGCGTCGCGGCCATCTGCTCGAAGACGGTCTGCTGCGCGCGCCAGTCCACGAAGTTCGGGTAAGCGACCGACATCTGCGGCACGCGCTCGCTGTGCTCGTTGACCAGCACGAGCCGCTCCGGCTCCGGGTAAGGCAGCGGCCTGAGCAGCACGCCGTTGACGACGCTGAAGATGGCCGTGTTCGCCCCGATGCCGAGCGTCAGCGCGACGACGGCCACGGCCGTCACGCCCGGGCTTTTCCACAACACGCGCGCCGCGAAGCGCAGGTCTTGCAACAGAGTCCTCATAGCATCACCTCGCTGAGAGTGCAGAAGTCAGAGTGCAGAATGCAGAACTGAAGAACTTGTCTTTCATTCTGCATTCCGCACTCTGCATTCATCATTCGTAGCGCAGCGCTTCCATCGGGTCTACCTTCGTCGCGCGCCGCGCCGGGATGTAGCAGGCGAGGAGGGCGACGAAGGCGAGCAGGAGCGTGACGCCGGCGAAGGTCGCCGGGTCGGTGGCCGAGACGCCGTAGAGCAGCTTCGACATGACGCGCGTCAGGGCGAAGGAGGCGGCGAGTCCGCAGGCCAGCCCGCCCGCGGCCAAAAGCATCCCCTGCCCGACGATCATCCTGATCACGTCGCCCCGCCCGGCCCCGAGCGCGATGCGGACGCCGATCTCGTGGGTGCGCTGCGTCACGGCGTAGCTCATCACGCCGTAGACGCCGACGGCCGCCAAGAGCAGCGCGACGCCCGCGAAGAGCGTCAGCAGTTGCGTGTAGAAGCGCGGCTGCGCCACCGACTCCGAGAGCAGTTGCTCCATCGTCCTGACGCCCGCGGCCACGCGGTTCCTGTCCACCTCGCGCACCGCCTTCTGCGCCGCGGGCGCGAGCGCCAGAGGGTCGCCCTCGGTGCGGACGAGGAAGGCCGAAGAGAGCCACGGGCGTTGCAGCGCGCAGTCGTAGATTTGGATGTTGGTCTCCTCGCCCACGGTCTGCTTCGAGTCGGCGACGACGCCGACGATCTCCAGCGTCACGCGCTCCTCAAGGTACGCGACGGTCAGGCGCCGGCCGACCGGGTCTTCGCCCGCGAAGACGCGCCGCGCCATCGCCTGATTGATGAGGGCGACGCCGGGCGCGCCCGCGGCGTCGCGCTCGTCGAAGGCGCGGCCCCGCAGCAGCGGGATGCCCATCACGTCGAAGTAGTTCGGGCTGACCGAGTTGTAATCGGCCTGCGGGTCGTCGCCGGGTCGCGCGGGCCGGCCTTCGACTTCGTAAGAGAAGTTCAGGACCCAGTCGAGCGGCAGGCTCGAACTCGTCGCCACGCCGCTGACGCCGGGGAGCGCGGCCAGACGCTCCCGCATCTCGCGGTAGTAGGCCGCGCGCCGCTCGGTCTGCCCGAAGAGGTGGTTGGGCGAGACGGAGAAGGTCAGGAGCCGCGCGGGGTCGAAGCCCAGCTCGACCCGCTGCAAGCGCGCGAAGCTGCGGACGAGCAGGCCCGCGCCGACGAGGAGCACCAGCGTGACGGCGACCTCGGCGACGACGAGCGCGGCGCGCGTGCGCTTCAAGCGCCCCTCGGAGGTCGTGCCGCGCCCCGCCTCCTTGAGCGTCTCGTTGAGGTCGGGCCGCGAAACTTTCAGGCCGGGCAGCAAGCCGACGAGCACGCCCACGGCGAGCGAGACGCCGGCCGTGAACGCCAGCACCGCGCCGTCCACCCTCGCCTCGTCGAGCCGCGCGAAGCGCAGGTCTTCGGGCACGAGCGCGAGCAGCGCGTCCACGCCCCAGAGCGCGAGGAAGACGCCGAGCGCGCCGCCCAGCGCGGCCAGCAGGACGCTCTCGACGAGCAGTTGCCGCACCACGCGCCAGCGCGTCGCCCCGAGCGCCGCCCGAATCGCCACCTCGCGCGCCCGCGCCGTCGAGCGCGCGAGCAGCAGGTTCGCCACGTTGGCGCACGCGATCAAAAGCACGAAGCCGACCGCGCCGAGCAGGATCAGAAGCGCCGGGCGGGCGCGGCCCACCAGCGTCTCGCGCAGGGGGATGAGGCGCACGCCCCACTCGGCGTTCGTCTGCGGGTATTCGGCGGCGAGGCCGGCCGCGACCGCGCCCAACTCGTCCTGCGCCTGCCCCGGCGTCAGGCCCTCGCGCACGCGCCCGACGACCGTGAAGTAGCGGCTCATGCGCTGGCGCAGCTCGCCCGACTCGCGCGGCAGGGGCGTCCAGACCTCGGCGTAGGACGGGTACCTGAAGTCTTCCGGCATGACGCCGACCACGGTCGCGCTCGCGCCGCCGACGAGCGGCAACTGCGTGCCGAGGACGCGCGGGTCGCCGCCGAAGCGCCGCTGCCACAGGCGGTGGCTGAGGACGACGGCCCGGCCCGGCCCCGCGCCGAACTCCTCGGCCGTGAACGCCCGCCCGAGCGCCGCCGGCGTCCCCAGCATCGAGAAGAAATCTTCCGAGACGCGCACGCCGGAGACGGACTCGGGCACGTCGCCCGCGGCGAGCGTGAGGCCGCCGCCGGTGTAAGCCGCCAGCCCGTCGAACGAGCGGCTCCGGGCGCGCCAATCGACGAAGTCGGCCGGGGCCACGCCGCGCACGTCGGCCGCGCCGCCGCGCTTGTTCTCGGCCGCGGCGACGAACAGGCGTTCGGCCGAGGCGAACGGCAGCGGCCGCATCAGCGCCGCGTAGACGACGCTGAAGACCGCCGTGTTGATCCCGATGCTCACGCCCAGCGTCAGCACCGCCACGGCCGTGAACCCCGGCCGCTTCCACATCATCCGCGCCCCGTACCGCACGTCCTGCCACAACGTTCCCATAAGTCACCTCAGAGAGTGCAGAATGCAGAGCGCGGAATGCGGAATGAAAACCACTCCGTCTTTACTTCTGCATTCTGCACTCTGACTTCATCATTCGTAGCGTAGCGCTTCCATCGGGTCGACCTTCGTGGCGCGGCGCGCCGGCACGTAGCAGGCGAGGAGGGCGACCGCCGCGAGCAGCAGCGAGATGGCGGCGAAGGTGAAGAGGTCGCTGGAGGAGACGCCGAAGAGGAGGCTGGAGAGCACGCGCGTGACGGCGAGCGCGGCCAGCAGGCCGACCGCGACGCCGACCGCCGCGAGCGCCAGCCCCTGCCCCGCGACGAGCCGGAGCACGTCGCGCGCCTGCGCGCCCAGAGCCATCCGGATGCCGATCTCGTGCGTGCGGCGGCTGACCGTGTAGGCCATCAGGCTGTAGAGGCCCGTCGCCGCCAGAAAGAGCGCGAGCAGCCCCACCGCGAGCGAGAGCGTGGCCGCGATGCGCGTCCCCCACAGCGCCCAAGACATGTGCTGGCGCAGCGTCCGCACCGCGTAGACGGGCAGCTGCGGGTCGAGCGCCTGCACCTCGCCGCGCACCGCCCTGACCATCTCCTCCGGCTCGCCCTTCGTCCTCACCACCATCACCATGCTCGCGTCGAAGCTCTGATTCAGCGAGAGGTACATCATCGGCCGCGGGCTTTCGCCGAGCGTGCGGTAGCGCCCCGTCCTGACGACGCCGACGACCTCGCGCGGCTGCCCGCCGCCGACGCGCACGAGCTTGCCCACGGCCGGCTCGCCCGGCCACAGGCGCTCGGCCAGAGCCTGATTGACGACGCAGACGCGCCGGCCGTCGGGGCGGTCGCCCTCGTCGAAGTCGCGCCCCTCAAGCAGGGCCATCCCCATCGTCTCGAAGTGCCCGTCGGCGACGACGTTGTAGAGGACGCTCAGCCCCTCGCCGGGCGGCGGCGGGGCTTGCCCGTCGGCGTAGACGGGGCCGGTCGAGCTGGAGCTGTCGCCGAGCGGCAGGTAGCGCGCGAACGAGACGGACTCGACGCCGGGGAGCGACGCGACGCGCTCGCCGAGCCGGCGGAAGAAGTCCCGGCCGCGCTCCTCGTCGTAGCCGAGCAGGCCGGGGTTGAGCGACATCGCCAAGCCCCTCTCGACCTCGAAGCCGGGGTCGATGCCCTGCGCGCGCCAGAAGCTCTTGACGAGCAGGCCGCCGACGACGAGCACGACGAGCGAGAGCGCCACCTGCGCGACGACCAGCGCGTTCCTCAGCGTCCAACGCCGCGGCCCCGCCTGCTGCCCCGCCGCCTCGTTCTTGAGGACGGGCACGATGTCGGGGCGCGACGCCTGCCACGCCGGGGCCAGCCCGAAGACGACGCCGGTCACGACCGAGACGGCGAGCGTGAAGACGAGGGCGCGCGCGTCGGGCGTGAAGCTGAGCGCGACGGTGTAGGGCAGCGTCGGGATGAGGGCCAGCATCAGGTCGGTGGCCCAGAAGGCGAGCAGGAGGCCCGCGCCCCCGGCCGCGAGCGCGAGCAGCAGGCTCTCGGTCAGGAGCTGGCGGACGACCCGGCCGCGCGTCGCGCCGAGCGCGAGGCGGATGCCGATCTCGCGCCGCCGCGCCGCCGCGCGCGCCAGCAGCAGGTTCGCCACGTTGGCGCACGCGATCAAAAGCACGAAGCCGACCGCGCCGAGCGCCACGGCCGAGCCGAGCTTGATGGTGGCCGTGGCCTCCTCGAAGCGCCCCTCGATCTCGGGCAGCAGCACGACGCGCGTCGCGCGGGCGCGCTGGTCGGGGTAGACCTCGGCGAGGCGCGCCGCGACGCCCGTCATCGCCGCCTCGGCCTGACCGAGCGAGACGCCGTCCCTGAGCCGCCCGAGCATCTCGAAGCGGTGGTCGCCGCGCTCGACGACCCAGAGGTCTTCGCGCGTGACCTGCTGCTGCATCATCGCCGGCGCCCAGAAGTCCATCGAGAGGCCGTACTTCGCGCCCGTGAACTCGGGCGGCGCGACGCCGACGACCGTGAACTGCTGGCCGTTGAGCGTGACGGGGCGGTTGACGACCGAGGGGTCTGAGCGGAAGCGGTTGCGCCAGAGCTGGTGGCTGATGACGACGACCGGGCGCGCGCCGGGCGCTTGGTCTTCGTCGGGCAGGAAGCCGCGGCCGAGCGCGGGGCGCACCCTCAGCACGTCGAAGAAGTTGCCCGAGACCAGCTCGCCCCAGATGAGGTCGTTCTGCCCCTCGGAGCTGAGCGCGGCCTGCTCCAGACGGTGGACGACGAGGCCGTCGAAGACCGCCGCCGCCTGCTCGCGGTAGTCGAGGTAGTCGGGGTGCGAGAAGTTGGTCGCCAGATCGCCGTGCGCGCCGCCGCCGCCCTGCGTCTCGAAGACGCGGACGAGCGCGCCGGGGTCGCCCGCCGGCAGCGGCCGCAGGATGAAGGCGCTCACGGCGCTGAAGATGGCGCTGTTGGCCCCGATGCCCAGCGCCAGCGTCAGCGCCGCCACGGCCGTGAACCCCGGCGTCTTCAAAAGCATCCGCACGCCGTAGCGCACGTCCTGCCACAACGTTCCCATAAGTCACCTCAGAGAGTGCGGAATGCAGAGTGCGGAATGCGGAATGAAAACCACTCCGTCTTTGCTCTCTTTAATTCTGCACTCTGCATTCTGCATTCATCATTCGTAGCGCAGCGCTTCCATCGGGTCGACCTTCGTCGCGCGCCGCGCCGGCACGTAGCAGGCGAGGAGCGAGACGGCGACGAGGAGCAGGGCGACGGCGGCGTAGACGGCCGGGTCGGTCGCCGTCACGCCGTAAAGGAGGCTGGAGAGCACGCGCGTGAGCAGGAGCGCGAGGACGAGGCCGATGGCCGCCCCGGCGAGCGCGAACGCGAGGCCCTGCCGCAAGACCATCCGCAGCACGTCCCAGCGCCGCGCGCCGAGCGCGACGCGGACGCCGATCTCGTGCGTGCGCTGCGCCACCGTGTAGCTGACCACGCCGTAGATGCCGACCGAGGCCAGCGCCAGCGCCACGCCCGCGAATATGGCGAGCAGCGTCATGTTCAAACGCTGGCGCGCCACCGAGGCCGCCATCACGTCGCCCATCGTCCGCACCTTCGTCACCGGAACCTGCGGATCGACCGACCAGATTTTTTCCTTCACCGCGCCCGTCAGGGCCGAGGGGTCGCCCTCCGCCTTCACCACCACGCTCATCCAGCGCTTCCACGCCATGCCCGTCTGCGCGTAGGGCGTGTAGACGGCCGGCTCCTCCGGCTGGTCGAGCCCGAAGTGGCGCACGTCGCGCGCCACGCCGACGACCGTGATCCACTGCGCCTCGGCCGCGCGCGCCCAGCGGATGCGCGCGCCGACGGGGCTGGAGCCGTCGAAGTAGACGCGCGCGAACCTCTCGTTGACGACGCCGACGAGCGGCGCGCGCGCGTCGTCGCGCTCCGTCAGCCCCCGGCCGGCGACGACGGGGATGCCCATCACCCCGAGGTAGTCGCCCTCGACGCTGCGCGTGTAGAGGTCTGGCTCCTCGCCGGGCGCGACGGGCGGGCGGCCTTCGATGATGAAGTTGTGGTGCAGCGAGCTGCCGCCGAGCGGCAGCTCGCTGACCATCGCGGCGCGCGCGCCCGGCAGGGAGTCGAGCGCTTCGAGGACGCGGCGGCGGTACTCGATCTGCGACGGAATCTCTCTGTAGCGCGCCTCGGGCAGCTCCACCCGCATCGTCAGAAGGTTCGCCGAGTCGAAGCCCGGCTCGACCGAGCTGAGCCGCCAGAAGCCCTTGATGAGCAGACCGGCGCACACCAGCAGCACGAGCGCCACGGCCAGCTCCGCGACCACGAGCGCGCCGCGCAGGCCGCGCCGCGAGGCCGCCCCGCGCACGCCGCGCCCGCCCTCCCTGAGCGCGTCCGAGAGGTTCGCGCGCGAGGCCCCGAGCGCCGGCGCGAGGCCGAAGACGAGGCCGGTCAGGGCCGACAGGCCGAAGGTGAAGGCGAGCACCGCGGCGTCCACGCGGATGCTTGAGAGGCGCGGCAGGCTCTCGGGCGCGAACGCGACGAGGAGGTCAACGCCCCACAGCGCGAGCACGAGGCCGAGCGCGCCGCCCGTGACGGCGAGCAGCACGCTCTCCGTCAGGAGTTGACGCGCGATGCGCCAGCGCCCGGCCCCGAGCGCGGCGCGGATGGCGACCTCCTGCCGGCGCGTCGCCGCGCGCGCCAGCAGGAGGTTGGCGAAGTTGGCGCAGGCGATGAGCAGCACCATGCCGACCGCGCCGAAGAGGACGAAGAGCGCGGGGCGCACGTCGCCGACCAGACGCTCGTGCAGAGACATGAGGCGGAAGCGGCGGCCCTTGTTCTCGTCCGGGTACTGCTCTTCGAGCCTGCGGGCGATGAGGTCGAGGTCGGCCTGCGCCTGCTCGGGCGTGACGCCCTCGTCGGGCCGCCAGAAGGTGCGCAGGAAGTGGACGCCGCGCACCTTCGCCGCGACGGGGTTGACCACGCGCAGCGAGGCCCACACGTCCGGCGCGCCGTAGGGCGAGACGAACGTCTGCGGCAGCACGCCGACGACTTCGTAGGTCTGACCGCTCAGGGGGATGGTGAGCCCGGCGCCGAGGTCGCGGCCGCCGAGGTGCCTCTGCCAGAAGCCGTGGGTGACGACGACGACGCGCGGGCCGTCGTAGCGGTCGTCCTCGGCGGTGAGCGCGCGGCCGGCGGCGGCGCGCGCGCCGAGCAGGTCGAAGACCTCGTGCGTGCAGAGCGCGGCCTCGATCTGCACCGGCTCGCCGCCGCCCGTGAAGTCGAGCGGCTGGAGCACCGCCCCGCCGACGATCTGGAAGCTGCGCTCCTGCGCCTTGATCTCTTCGAGGTTCGGCAGCGAGATGTTCTGCCGAGCCGTCAGCAAACGTTCCGGCTCCGGGTAAGGCAGCGGCCGCAGCAGCACGCCGTTGACGACGCTGAAGATGGCCGTGTTCGCGCCGATGCCCAGAGCCAGCGTGACGGCCGCCACCAGCGTAAAGCCCGGCCGCTTCAGAAGCACCCGCGCCCCGTGTCTCAGGTCTTGCAGCAGAGTCCTCATGGATCAACCTCCGGTTGACAGTAGACAGTAGCCAGTAGTCAGTAGTCAGTAGAAAAACCTTCGCTAATGAACCTTTAGAGAGTCAGCGTCAGCAGACATCACGCGGAGCGCCTACTGGCTACTGGCTACTGGCTACTCGTAGCGTAGCGCCTCCATCGGGTCGACCTTCGTGGCGCGGCGCGCCGGCACGTAGCAGGCGAGGAGCGAGACGGCGACGAGGAGCGCGGGGACGAGGGCGAAGACGAGCGGGTCGCTGGCGCTGACCCCGTAGAGCAGGCTCGTCAGCAGGCGCGCGGCGGCGAGCGAGGCGACGACGCCGGCGGCCGCCCCGGCGAGCGCGAGCCCGAGCCCCTGCCGCAACACCATCCGCAGCAGGTCGCGCCGTTGCGCGCCGAGCGCGAGGCGGATGCCGAACTCGTGCGTCCGCTGCGCCACCCCGTAGGAGATGACGGCGTAGAGCCCGACCGAGGCCAGAAGCGCCGCGGCCGCGCCGAAGGCCCCGATGAGCGTCATCAGCAAACGGCGGTCGGCCACCGAGGCCGAGACGACCTCCTCCATCGTCTTCACGTCGTAGACGGGCAGGCCGCGGTCGAGCGCGCGCACCTCGCCGCGCACGGCCGAGGCGAGCTGCGCCGCGTCGCCCGGCGTGCGGATGGCGAGGGTGAGCGCGCCCCAGCCGGCGTCCTGCCGGTGCGGCACGTAGACTTGCGGCCCGGTCTCGGCGTCGAGCGCGCGCGGCTTCACGTCGCCGACCACGCCGACGATCTCGCGCAGGAATTTCTCGTCCTTGTAGACCTGTATGCGCCGGCCGACCGGGTCTTCGCCCGCGAAGTGGCGGCGGGCCAGCGCCTCGTTGACGATGACGACCTGCGGCGCGTCCTCGCCGTCGCGCGCGTCGAAGTCGCGGCCCGCGCGCAGCGGGATCCGCATCGCGCGGAAGTAGTCGGGCGTGACGACGTAGTAGGACGAGACGACGCCCTCCTCGTTCGTCTGCGGCCGCCCCTCGCGGATGAAGGGCCGCCCCACGGAGAAGTTGCTGCCGCCGAGCGGCAGCGACAGGGTCGCCCCCGCCGCCTCGACGCCGGGGAGCCCGCGCACGCGCGCGAGCAGCGCCTCGTAGAACTCGGCCTTGCGGCGCGGCTCCGGGT
>DATMVI010000294.1:0-6457 GCA_035563275.1 Pyrinomonadaceae bacterium | reverse complement strand
GAAGGGGCGGGCCAGCGTCCGCTCGTCGCGCGCGTAGGGGAGGAAGCCTTCGGGGTCTTCGGCGAACTTGACCTCGATCGGCGGCAGGTCTTCGACCTCGGGCACGAGCCACGGCTCGGCGCCGTTGGCGAGGTAGCCGTCCGAGAGGTAGAAGACCGGCGACATGTAGCGGAAGGCGAGCCGCACCGCCTCGATGGCCATGCTGAAACACTCGGCCGGCGTGGCCGGGGCGACGACGATGGCCGGGCACTCGCCGTTGCGGCCCCAGACGGCCTGAAAGAGATCGGCCTGCTCGGTCTTCGTCGGCAGGCCGGTCGAGGGGCCGCCGCGCTGCACGTTGATGATGACCAGAGGCAGCTCGGTCATCACGGCCAGCCCGATGGCCTCCTGCTTCAGGGCGACGCCGGGGCCGGACGTGCCGGTGACGCCCACCTGACCGGCGAACGATGCGCCGATGGCGGCGCAGACGGCCGCGATCTCGTCCTCGGCCTGAAACGTCTTGACGCCGAAGTTCTTGTGGCGCGAAAGCTCGTGGAGGATGTCGGAGGCCGGCGTGATCGGGTAGGAGCCGTAGAAGAGCGGGCGGGCGGCCAGCTCGGCGGCCGTCACGAAGCCGATGGCCGTCGCCTCGTTGCCCGTGATCTTGCGGTACTTGCCCGGCGCGATGACGGCCTTCCTGACCTTGTAGTGCGTGGTGAAGACCTCGGTCGTGTCGGCGAAGTTGTAGCCGGTGCGCAGGGCGACCTCGTTGGCCTTCCGAATCTCGGGCTTCTTGCCGAACTTCTCGCCGATCCATTCGAGCGTCTGCTCCATCGGCCGGTCGTAGAGCCAGTAGAGGACGCCGAGCGCGAAGAAGTTCTTGCAGCGATCCATCTCCTTGCGCGACATCTGGACGCCGGCCTCTTGCAACGCGCGCAGGTTCAGGGTCGTGATCGGCAGCTTGTGGACGCGGTAGCCCCTGAGCGTGTCGTCTTCGAGCGGGTTCGACTGGTAGTTGGCCTTCTTCAGGTTCTCCTTGTTGAACTCGTCCGAGTTGATGATGACGGTGCCCCCGTCTTCGAGGTCGGGGAGGTTGACCTTGAGGGCGGCCGGGTTCATCGCGACCAGCACGTTCGGCTGGTCGCCGGGCGTGCGGATGTCGCGGCTGGAGAAGTTGAGCTGGAAGCCGGAGACGCCGGGGAGCGAGCCGGCCGGGGCGCGAATCTCGGCGGGGAAGTCGGGCAGCGTCGAGATGTCGTTGCCGACGACGGCCGAGGTGTTGGTGAACTGCGTCCCCGTGAGCTGCATCCCGTCGCCGGAGTCGCCGGCGAAGCGGATGGTGACGGTCTCGATCTCTTCGGTCGCTCTCTGCGGCGTTTCGACAGGCGGTTCGATGATGGCGCTCATGGCTCGAAGATCAGTCCTTTGCTCATGGGATCGACTGCGAATGTGTTGGAGGTTTTAAGGGCAGAAAACTCATGCTTTCGGAACCCGTCCGGGGAAGGCCCGCGCGTCGTAGTCTCGCCTCATTCTACACAGCCGCCCGAAACAAACTCAAGCGAGGCGGACGGACGGAAGAGAATTAAGAGCTTGAGAATTAAGAATTAAGAATGGCGTGGCCGCGGAAGGAGCTTTCGAGGCTCCCGGCCGCGCCATTTTCAACTCCCGATTCTTAGTTCTTAATTCCCGGTTCTTAGTTGCCAGTTCCGGCTGTTGTCTTTTTCGAGGGTGAGGCGGGTGCCTTTGAGGAGGAAGATTTCTTCGAGGAGGGTTCTGGCCGACCCGCCGAAACAGTCGCCCGAGGGCGTGCGGGAGCGCAGGCGGAGGCGGAGGCCGTCGCGGTCGCGCCTGACCCTGACCTCGTCGAAGCCGCAGCAGTCGCTCGTCTCGCGCAGCCTCGAATGGGCCGGAACCTCAAGGACGATTTTGTCGAGCCGGCCGTCCCGGCGCTGCCGCAAAAGAGTCAGGCCGGGGCAGGACTCGGCCGCAGGCAGGGCTTGGACTCCCTCCACCTCTTCGGACGCGGAACGCCCCGGCCCCGGCGTGAGGAGCAGGCACGAGCGGAGGCGCCCGCCCGCACGCCCCGGCTCGCTGACGGCGACCGCCTCCGGGTAACCCGGGATGAGACAACGCGGGGCGGCGAACCTCGACGCCGACCTCTGGCGCGCGGCCGTCGCCGCCGCCGTCCCGCTCAGTAGAAGGCACACGCACAGCGCGGCGGCTCTCTTCATTCCCCCTCCTTCAACCGCGGCGTCGTCCCGAAGGCCGCCCGCCGGAATTTCGCCTCGGCCGGGACTGGTGGATTCTCATCTCGACCCTCGCTCGCGAATCCGGCCGGCGCGGGAACGATATGCCCGCCGGGGTGGGCCGTCAACGGCGCCGGCGCGGTTGAGGGACGAAAAGCGGGAGCCCGGCGGCGAGGGGGGCGTCGCAAGTCTCATTAAGGAATAGTTAATGAGACTTGAGGCGCCCCCCTCGCCGCCGGGCTCCCGCTTCTTAGCTTCAGCTCGCGGCGCTGCCGGTGGCGTCCGTGACCGCGGCCGACTTGTCGGTCGAGGGCGTGTCGCGGGCGGACGAGGACTTGCCGTAGGAGGAGGCGGACGTTGAGGAGGACGGGGCCGAGGATGAAGAGGAGGCCGAGGCCGAGGGGGCCGAAGCGGAGACGGGGGCGGCGTCCTTGCGGTCGCGCTTCTCGGCGGCTTCCTTGATCTGCGCCATGCGGCAACTGCCCTCGAAGAGCGCGCCGTTCTCGATGACGAGGGCGGGCGTCTGGATGTTGCCGGTCACCTTCGCGACGCGGCCCATTTCGATGCGCTTGCTGGCGGTGATGTCGCCGTTGACGGTGCCGTAAATCTGCGCCACCGCGACCTCGATGTTGGCGTCAACCTGCCCGTTGGTCGAGACGATGAGGGTTCCGTCCTCGGAGGAGATGCGCCCCGAAAGGTGGCCGTCCACGCGGAGCATGCCCTTGAACGCGGCCTCGCCCTGAAGGGTCGTGCCGTTGCCGACGAAGCCGGTCAGCGTGCCCTCCTTGATGTCGCGCGCCAGCGACTCGCTCTCGGTGATGGCGCGCGAGGCGGTCGGGGTGTGCACGGACTGCTGGTAGGCTTCGGTGACGGAGCTGCCGCCGCCCGCGGCCGGCGTCTGCGAGGCGGGCTGCGTGGCGTTGTGGCCGCTGCCGTAGGCCGGGGCCTGCGGGGTGTGGTCGGCCGTGTCCTCGGCGTGGGGCTGCTGTTCCTTCGGATTTCTTCCCGGTCTAAACATTTCGCATTCTCCCTGAAAGACTTGGTAGGTGCGGCCGCGACGGGGACTCTTCCCGGCCCCGCGCCGGCCCAAAAGACGCGCGCTCGGCCGCGGCGTCCGACGTGAACATGAAAGCCGTTTGAAGGAGAGTTTCGGTCTCCAGAAGACCGCCCGGTGACGGAGGGCGCACGGCCCTTCGAAGCGGGGCCGATGATAATTCAAAAGCCGTGACAAGTAAACTGAGGAGGGAAAAGGCGTAAAGGGCTTGAACCGTGAATCGCCAATCGAAAAGACAAGTCCTCAGTCATCGGTCGTCAGCCCTTTACCTTTACCGACGACTGACAACTGATAACGACGATTCACGATTTACGATTCACGCCCTTTTCATTTACCATGCGCTCACTTCACTTCCGAGGAGGATTCGTATGGCCGGGCAGATGATCGAGTTCGGGAGCAACGGCGGGGCGGCGCGCGGCTACCTCGCGCTGCCGGAGGGGGGCCGGGGGCCGGGCGTCGTCGTGCTTCAGGAGTGGTGGGGCCTCGTCCCGCACATCCGCGACGTGGCCGACCGCTTCGCGCGCGAGGGCTTCGTCGCGCTCGCCCCAGACCTCTACCACGGCGAGACCGCCCGCTCGCCCGACGAGGCCGGCAAGATGATGATGGCCCTCAACATCGAACAGGCCGAGAAAGACCTGCGCGGCGCGGTCGAGTACCTGCTCGCGCACGAGGCGGTCGGGGGCGGGAGCGTGGGCACGGTCGGCTTCTGCATGGGCGGCGTGCTCTCGCTCTTCGCCGCCTCGAAGAACGAGCGGGTCGGCGCGTGCGTCGTCTTCTACGGCATCCACCCGAAGGTCGAGCCCGACCTCGACCGCCTGCGCGCGCCCGTCCTCGGCCTCTACGCCGAGCGCGACCGGTCCGTCCCGCCCGAGGCCGTGCGCGAACTCGAAGCCCGCTTGCGGGAGCGCGGCAAGTCAATCGAGACGCACATCTACCCCGGCACCGACCACGCCTTCTTCAACGACACGCGCCCCGAGGTCTACGACCCCGAGGCCGCCGCCGACGCGTGGCGGCGCACCGTCGAGTTCTTCCGCGAACACCTCTGAGGCCGGAGGGGTGGAGAGGCGACGGGAAAGCCGGCGGGGGAAGAAGCACGGATGTTTCTTCCCCCGCCGGCTTTCCCTCGCGCTGTCGCGTGCCCGCGCCTTACGGCAGGGCTTCGACGTTGATGTAGAACTTAAAGCTGCCGGTCTGCTGGAGGCCGAGCAGGAAGCGCACGTCGATGGTGTTGTTCACGCCCGGCGTGACGCCGAGGGGCGTCACGGTCGTGATGGTGCCCGCGGACATACTGGAGTTGAAGCCGCCGCCGTTGGGCTGCGCGGGCGGCTGCTCCAGAGTGGTTCCCTGCACGGTGACGTTGCTCGTGCCCGACCCGCACGGCGCGCGGTCTACCGTGACGACGACGGCCGTCGAGGTGCGGGGCCGCAGGTCGGCGATGCCCGAGGGCGCGGGGAAGGTCGTCAGGTCGGCGACGCGGAAGCGCAGCCGCGTGACGTTGCCGCCGGTGTTGTTGACGACGGTGCGGCGGATGTCGAGCGTGCCGAAGGTGGAGTTGTTGGCCGGGTCGGAGGTGAAGTCGCGCACGCGGTTCGGCGGCGACGCCGGGCCGACGCAGGGGTCGAGCAGCGCGAGGGCGAAGGATTGGCTGCGGTTGATGGGGCTGGAGAGGTTCTCCGGCCCCGGCGCGCCGAGCCGCTGGCCGCCGCCGGCCGACGTGCCGTTGGTGTCCACGAAGTAGAAGTCGGCCGCGTTGTTGTTCGTGTCCTTCGGGAAGCCGTCGGTCGGGCACGGCCCGAAGGTCGTGATCGAGCCGCCCTTGCCGCAGAAGTCCCTGACCCACGCGTAGTCAATCGAGAAGCCGACCAGCGTCGGCAGCCCCGTCCCCTCCTTGTAGAGCGTGTTGGCCTCGGCCGTGGTGCCGACCGCGTCCATGCGGTTGGCGAGGGTGAAGCCGGCGGCGAGGTCGGCGTTGAAGATGGCGATGCCGACGTTCTCGGGGATGTTGGTGGTGTAGGTGGCGTCGCCGGTGGCGGTCGTGCCGTTGCCGGCCGGGTAGGAGGCGAGCGAGTAGCCGATCGAGTTGACGCAGAGGTAGTGGCCGCGGTTCGGGATCACCGTCCCGTCCGGGATGCGGCAGCGCAGCGTGCCGTCGGAGGCGACGACGCCGTAGCCCGTGGCCCCGACGACGGCCGGGTTGTGCGTCACGGTGTGGTCGGCGCCCGAGTTATTGTAAATCTCGATGAACTCGTCGTTGGCCCCGTTCGGCCCGCGGTAGCGGAACTCGCTGATCACCAGCTGGCGGGCCGAGGCGGTCTCGGCCGCGGTGAGCGCGAGGTTGAGCGCCATCGCCGCCGCCGCCATGAGCAGGAATCTGTAGACGTTTCGCATCAGTAATCTCTCCTCGGGTAAATAGCAACTACTTTTCGACACAGTACTACCCACTCGTTCGGTTACGCGAGGATGAGGGGTGGTAAGGCTGTCGGGGTTTGTAGGGCGGCGGGTATCCTACCACATTCTCGATTTTTGAATAACCCCCGTGGGTGTTTCGCCCGCGCGGCGCCGCAAAAAATCCCGGCCGGTTGCATCTCGCCCGGCGATGGCTTACAAATTCAGTGGGCCGCGCGCGGGCGGGCGGAGAAAGGGCGAGAGCTCAGAAGGATGTTTGTCGAGAGCAAGATCAAGACGAAGCTGCTGCGCCAGATGGGCGAGGCGATCAAGGACTTTGCGATGATCGAGGACGGCGACCGCGTGATGGTCTGCCTCTCGGGCGGCAAGGACAGCTACACCATGCTCGACCTGCTGCTCGACGTGCGCAAGCGCGCGCCCGTCCGCTTCGACCTGCTCGCCGTCAACCTCGACCAGCGCCAGCCCAACTTCCCCGAGGACGTGCTGCCGGCCTACCTCGAAGCGCGCGGCGTGCCCTACCGCGTCGTCGTGCGCGACACCTACTCGGTCGTCAAGCGGCTCGTCCCGGAGGGCAAGACCTACTGCTCGGTCTGCGCGCGCCTGCGCCGCGGCATCCTCTATCAGACGGCGCGCGAGGAGGGCTGCACGAAGGTCGCGCTCGGCCACCACGCCGACGACATCGTCTCGACCTTCCTTCTGAACATCCTCTACGTCGGCCAGCTCAAGGCGATGCCGCCCGTCCTGCGCTCGGACGACGGGCGCAACACCGTCA
>DATMVI010000293.1:0-5845 GCA_035563275.1 Pyrinomonadaceae bacterium | reverse complement strand
CGCTACGCCGGGGCCGAGCGCGACGCGGCGGCCGAGCTCGCCGTGGCCCGCGACGCGCTGGAGCAGGCCGAGAACGCGTGGCGTTTGAAGCAGGACGAGGCCGAGGTGGACGCGCTCGCGCGCCGCGCCATCAGCCTCGGCGTGAGGGCCGAGGAGGAGGCCGAGCTGCGCGCGGCCGCGCGCCGGCGGCGCGAGGAGATCGCCAGCCGCGACCGCGCCGTCCGCGACGCCGAGACGACCGCCGCCGAGGCGGCCGAGCAGATCAGCACGCTGCGCGAGGCCCTGCGCAAGGAGGAACACGCGCGCGAGCTGGCCGAGCGCGACGCCTTGAACGCCAACTCACAGTTGCGCGACCTCCGCACCGAGGTCGCGCGCCTGCGCGAAGAGTTGCAGGCCGCGCGCGCCACGGCCGACGAGTCGCGCGTCAGGCTCGCGCGCATCGAGGGCGAGCGCTCGGCCGAGCAGGCGCGGGTCGAGGCCGAGCAGCGCGCCGCGCGCCAGCGCGAGCTTCTGGGGAGCCTGAAGGCGGCCCTCGGCCGCTTCGGCTCGGTGCGCGAGACGGTCTCGGGCCTCGTCCTCGTGCTGCCCGACTCGCTCTGGTCGGGCGCGCGCGCGGCCGAGCTGACGCCGCGCGCCGAGGCCGCGACCGTCGAGCCTCTGGCCGCCCTGCTCGCCAACAATCCCGACTTCGGCGTCCGCATCGAGGCTTACGCCGACAGCCGCGGCGACGAGTCCGCGCTGCAAAAGCTGACGCAGGACAGGGCCGAGGCGCTCGCCGGCCGCCTCGTCTCGGCCGGCGTCGACGGCGCGCGCATACAGGCCAGCGGCATGGGCGCCTCGAACCCCGTCGCCGCCAACAACACGCCCGCCGGCCGCCAGCGCAACCGCCGCATCGAACTCACGCTCGTCCCGTCGGCCGCCTCGGGCGGCGACGCCGCGTCGAACTAGGGGCCGGGGCCTCTTTAACAACTTTCGCCGCCCGGACTTGGAAGATACAATTCGAGTCCGGGCGGCGACGGTTTTTAAAGAGTCTCACGCCCCGGCCTGCGGCCTCGGTTTTTTATGTCCCTGCTTGAAATCCTACAGCTCGTCGGTTACAGCACGGCGGCGGCGCTGCACCTGTGGGTGGGCGCGCTGCTGGTGAAGCGCCGGCGGGGGCTGGGGAAGATCGAGCGCGTGCTGATGCCTCTGGCGTTCGCCGTCGGCGTCTGGCACGCGTCGAACCTGCTCGTCACGCTGCACGAGATGCTGGGACTGGCGCGCGACCGCTGGACGCCGGCGCTGCGCGCGGCCGACACCGTCGCGGTCGTCAGCGTCACGCTCACCTACTCGCTGCTCCTCCACGTCCACCTGCACCTGTGGGCCGACGCGCGCCGCCGCCCGCTCAACTTCACCGAGCGGGCTCGCGTCTACCTCTCCTACGTGCCGGCGCTCTTCCTCGCCTACGCCGTGCCGAAGGTGTGGGCCGGCCCTTACGCGCCGATGTTCGAGAAGCTCTCGAACCTGCTTTTGCCGTTCGCGCTGTGGGCGGCCTACGTGCTGTGCCTCGTCGCGGCCACGGATTTCCTGATCGCGCGCCTCAGCCCTTCGCGCAGCGAGCGGCGGCTGATGCTAACGCTGGCCGCGTCCTTCCTCGCCATCGCGGCGCTCATCCTCGGCGTCTACGCCTTCGGCTGGGGCGCGGGCACGCCCGCCGGCGCGTACCTCGCGACGCTCGCCAACCTCGGCTCGCTCCTGCCGACGGCGCTCCTCGCCTACCACATCTACCGCTACCGCTACCTCGAACTGATTCTCAAAGAGAGTCTCATCGTCGCCTCGTTCGCCGCGGTGGTGCTCGTCGTCTACCTCTACGGCATCCGCACGTTCGCCCTGTGGCTGACGGCGCGCTACGGGCTGCGGGCCGGGGCCGTCGAGTCGCTGATGATCCTGATGCTGGCGCTCGTCGCCGCGCCGCTCAGGCGCTGGCTCGACCGCCGCTTCCGCGAGCTCTTCGCCGAGGAGACGGCGCTGGTGCGCGACGTGGCC
The DNA here is from genome assembly GCA_035563275.1 of Pyrinomonadaceae bacterium. Taxonomy (GTDB): domain Bacteria; phylum Acidobacteriota; class Blastocatellia; order Pyrinomonadales; family Pyrinomonadaceae; genus QHXN01. Next base: position 3,820 of record DATMVI010000293.1, on the reverse strand, counting down.
GCGCGCGTCGGCGCTTCGGCCGGGCGCTACCGCCAACTGCCCGAGCTGCTCCGCTTCGTCGAAGAGCGCGCGGCCGAAGGCTTGGGCCTGCGCCGCGTGCGCCTGCTCGTCACGGAGCTGAAGGGGGAGGGGGAGGCGGAGGGCGAAGGCGTTGACGGCGAGGCGGAGTGGGCCGCGCGCGTGCTGGGGCTGGCGCGCGAGTCGGGCCGCGGCGCGGTCGAGGGCGAGCCGCTGCTGCGCGAGCGCGGGTACGAGATCGCGTACCCCTTGCGGCGCGAGCGGGGGGAGGTCGGCGTGATGCTGGTCGAGGCCGCGCCGGACGCTCTGACTTACGACGTGCGGGCGGTGCTCGAAATGCTGGCGGGCCAAGTCGCCATCGCGGTCGAGGACTGCCGGCTGGTCGAGGAGAACGTGCGGCTCGAACGGCGCATCGCGCAGAGCGAGCGCCTCGCCGCGCTCGGGCGCATGGCCGCGACCGTGGCGCACGAGGTCAGGAACCCGCTCTCGGCCATCAAGTCCATCGCGCAGGTGATGCGCGAGGACGAGCGCGTGAGCGCCGAGTACGGCCGCGACCTGTCGCTCATCGTCGGCGAGACCGACCGCCTCTCGCGCAGCGTCACGCAGATGCTCAGCTTCGCGCGCTCGGCCCCGCACGGCGAGGCCCCGCGCCGCGCCGACGACCTCGTCGAATCCGTCCTCCAACTCTTCCGCGGCGAGGCCTTGAACCGGCAGGTCACGCTGCGGGCCGACCCGGCCGCGGCCGGCGTCGAACTCGACGGCCCGCGCGTGGCCGCCGTGCGCGACGCGCTCTCGAACCTCGTGCTCAACGCGATTCAGGCGACGCCGGCCGGCGGCTCTGTCCGCGTCGAGGCGCGCGCCGAAGGCCCCGCGCTCCTCGTCGCGGTGACGGACGGCGGCCCCGGCGTCCCGGCCGAACAGCGCGAGCGCATCTGGGAGCCGTTCTTCACGACGAAGCAGAGGGGCACGGGCCTCGGCCTCGCCATCGTCCGCAAGCGCATCGAGGAGATCGGCGGCGCGGCCCGCCTCGTCGCGAACAGGAACGGCGGCGGGGCTCGCTTCGAGCTGACCGTGCCTTTATCATCAACCGGCGAGCCGGCCTGACGCCCCGCCCGGCGGCCGGCTCATGGAGGCGCAGATGAGTTCAGAGCAGACGAAGAATGAGCGCTGGCGCGTGCTCGTCGTGGACGACGAGGAGGCGGCGCGCTACGGCATCCGGCGCGCGCTCGGCGGCTACGACGTGGAGGAGGCGGGCAGCGTCGAGGAGGCGCGCGCGGCCGCCGTCGCGCTGCGGCCCGACCTGCTGCTGCTCGACGTGAACCTGCCGGGCCAGAGCGGCCTTGAGTTTCTGCGCGAGCTGTCGGCCGCGGGCGAAGACTCGCCCCCGGTCGTGATGATCACGGCCTACGGCTCGGAGCGCATGGCCGTCGAGGCGATCAAGACCGGCGCTTACGACTACCTCTCGAAGCCGTTCGAGGTGGACGAGCTGAGGCTCGTCGTCAAGAACGCGCTGGAGACCGTCCGCCTCCGCCGCGAGAACCGGAGCTTGCGCCGCCGCATCGAGCTTGAGGGCGCGCAGCGCGGCCCGCTGCTCGGCGACTCGGAGGCGATGCGCCGCGTCCGCTCGATGATCGAGAAGGTGGCCGAGACGGACGCGACCGTGCTGGTGCGCGGCGAGTCGGGCACGGGCAAGGAGCTGGTCGCGCGCGAGCTGCACGAGCGCAGCACGGCGCGGCGGCGCGGCGCGTTCGTCGCCGTCAACTGCGCGGCCCTGCCCTCGGAGCTGATCGAGTCGGAGCTGTTCGGCCACGAGCGCGGCGCGTTCACGGGCGCGGCCGCCCGGCGCAAAGGCAAGTTCGAGCAGGCCGACGGCGGCACGCTCTTCCTCGACGAGATCGGCGACATGAGCGCCAACGTGCAGGCCAAGCTCCTGCGCGCCCTCGAAGAGCGGAGCATCGAGCGGCTCGGCGGCGGCGACTCGATCCCCGTGGACGTGCGCATCGTCAGCGCCACGCACCGCCGGCTCGAAGAGGAGATCGGGCGCAACAACTTCCGCGCAGACCTCTTCTACCGCCTTCAGGTCGTGACCATCGAGGTCGCCCCTCTGCGCGAGCGGCGCGAGGACATCCCCGCGCTGGCCGAGGCTTTCGCGCGGCAGGCGGCCGAGCGCTACCACCTGCCGCCGCGCCGGCTCGCGCCGTCGGCCCTGCGCCGCCTCGTCGAGTACGAGTGGCCGGGCAACGTCCGCGAGCTGCGCAACGCCGTCGAGCGCGCGCTTATCCTCGCCGAGGGCGACGAGGTCGCGGCGAAGGACTTGCCGGCGCTCGGCGTCGAAGCCCCGAGGCCCGCGAAGGCGGCGGCCGCGAAGGGCGACGCCGGCGACGCGCTCGCCGTCCCGTTCACGTCGGACTTCCGCGAGGACAGGCGCGAGTTCGAGCGCCGCTACATCACGCGCTGCCTCGAAGAGGCCGGCGGCAACGTCACGCGCGCCGCCGCCGTCCTCGGCATGCACCGCCAGTCGCTCCAGCACAAACTGCGCGAGCTCGGCCTCGGCCGCCGCTACGTCGCCGTCGAGTCGGACGACGCGCCGGAAAACGCCGACGACTGAAAGGGGTTTCGGATTTGGTTATCAGTTGACGATAAAAGCTGCCGACCGAAAGCCGACAACTGATAACTAAATCCGACATCCGAAATCCCCCGGCTTGAAACTCGGAACCCGAAACTTTAAAGTCTCCCCCATGAAGGCACGCCCGGACGCCATCCTGCGACGCGAGCAGGCCGAGTACCTCGACCGCCTGCACCCGGAGAACACGGGGCTGCTGGCCGAGATGGAGGCTTACGCGGCCGAGCACCGCGTCCCCATCGCCGACCGCGAGGTGGCGCGCTTCCTCGAAATCACGGCGCTCGCCACGCGGGCCTCGCGCGTGCTCGAGATCGGCATGGCGATAGGTTACTCGGTCGTCCACCTCGCCCGCGCGCTGCCGGCGGGCGGCCTCGTCGTGACCGTCGAGCTGAGCGACGAGATGGCCGCGCGCAGCGACGACTACCTGCGGCGCGCGGGCCTGCGCGACAAAGTCCGCGTCGAGCGCGGCGCGGCCCTCGACGTGCTGCCCCGGCTCGCCGCCTCCGGCGCGGAGCCCTTCGACATCCTCTTCCTCGACGCCGTCAAACAGGAGTACGCGCAGTACCTCGACCTCGCGCTACCGATGCTGCGCGTGGGCGGCGTCGTCATCGCCGACAACCTTCTGTGGGGCGGGCAGGTGGCCGGCGAGATTCGCGCGCCCGAGCAGACCGCCTCGACGCAGGCCCTGCGCGAGTTCAATCAGGTCTTCGTCCGCCACCCGCAACTGCTCGCCGAAGTGCTCCCGGTCGGCGACGGCCTCGGCTACGCCGTCAAGGTGAGCTGAGGCGCGCCGCCCCGGCCCGCGCATGTCACGCCCGCCCGCCACACCCGCGAGGCCCGCCGCGGCCTCCCGCGCCCTCGAACGGCCCGAGCACCGCCTGCTCCTCCTCTGCGCCCGCGCGCGCGTCAGCACGGAAGCGGCCGCGCGCATCAAAAGCCTCGCCGCCTCGGGGCTCGATTGGGACTACCTCTACCGGCTCGCGCGCCGCCACTCGGTGCTGCCGCTCCTCTACCGCCAGCTCAGCGCCGCGGCCCCGCGCGAGACGCCGCCCGCCGAGCTGCGCCGCCTCCGCGACGACTTCCGCAAACACATCGCGCGCAACCTGTACCTGACGGGCGAGCTGGAGCGCGTCGTCGGCCTCTTCGAGTCGGAGCGCGTGCCGGTCATCCCTTACAAGG
>DATMVI010000292.1:0-6883 GCA_035563275.1 Pyrinomonadaceae bacterium | reverse complement strand
CGTCGAGCGCTACACCGGACTTGCTTTGGCCTGCGCCGACGCGCGCCCCGAAGCCGGCCCGACCGAGCGCGAGATGGAGTTGTGCCGGCTGGCCGGGCGCGCGGGCGACGACCTGCTCGTCGCCGGCCGCTGCGTCCACCGGCGCAACGTCACGCGCCTCGTCGCGCACCGCGCACGCGCCCGCGCCGAACTCGCGCGCGCCCTCGCCGCCGTCCGCGAGTTGGCGGACGAAGCCTCGGCCCCGCCGCGCCCCGCCGAGGAGGCGGCGCTGGCCGTCTCGCGCGCACTGCTCCGAACCTTCGCGCGCGCCGTTGACCTGCTCTCGCTGCTCGAAGACCGCGCGGCCGCGCTCGACGCGGCCCGGCTGCTCGACGCCGAATGCGCGCGCCTCCGGCGGCTCGAAGGAGGCGCGCGCGCCGACGCCCCGGAAGGAGGCGAACCATGTACGACACCAGCGGCACACAGAGCGTTTGCTACGCCTACGCTCCCGACTACGACATCAACGCGCGCGTGAACTGGCTCAGGGCCGAGCTGGCCCGCGAGCGGGCCGCGCCCCGCGCTGCGAGGCTCGACCGCGAGGCGGCCCTCGCCCTCTCGATGCAGAGCCCGCGCACCGGCGCGCAGGCTTACGCCGCGCTCGGCCTGCTCCTCGGCCTGCTGCCCCCGGCCGCGATGTTCGCGCGCTTCCTCTCCTCGCTCAAGTTCGAGCGGAAGGAGGATTTCGCGGCGCTCGCCTTCTGCGTGGTGATGAGCGTCATCTGCTGCGTCGTGGGGCGCGCGATGGGTTCGTGGCTCGGCCGCCGCGCCGGCGACCCGCGGCTGCGCGCGTGGTACGAGCTGCCGCCCGTCACCCTGCTCTGCGGCCTCGTCTGGGGCGTCATCACGGGCGCGGCCGGCGGCCTCATCGTCTTCGGCATCGGCGCGGTGCCCGGCGTGATGCTGGCCGTCCCCGTCGCGCTGGCCGGCTTCACCCTCTTCGCGCCGCTTCACCGCCTGCTCTCGCGCGGTGGTATGATTGAGGCGCGCCACCTCCGCCCCCTCGCCCTCGGCGTCGCGGGCGTCATCGCCGCGCTGATCCTGAGTCCGCACGTCTTCGACTGAGCGGAACGACGGTTTCGGGTCGCGGGCTCCGGGCCCCGGGTTAAGGCCAGCCGTTTCCTGACTCGCACCTCGGAACCCGCGACCCGGGACTTCTCCTTTATGCTTCTCGCCCTCCTGCTGCTCTCGCTCTTCACGCTGGTGCTGCTCGGCTTCTACGTCTTCGTGGCCGCGCCGGGCAGCCGCACGCACCAGACGTTCGCCGCCTTCATCGCGTGCCTCGCGCTGTGGACGGTTAACGACATCGTGATGTGGGGCTTCGGCGGGGGGCCGGAGCTGGCGGGCTGGTGGGCGAGCACGAGCTTCGCGCTGGGGCTGCTGCTGCAATTCTCGCTCGTGGTCTTCGCGTGGGTCTTCCCCGAGAACGGGCCCGTGCCGGCGCGGCGCGCGGCCGTCCTGTTCGCGCCCGGCGCGGTGCTCGTCCCGGCGGCGCTGGCCGGCATGATGTGGGAGCGCATCGAGTTCGACGGCGGCGCGTTCCGCATCGAGCTGACCCCGCTGGCCTACGCCTTCGGCCTCTACATCTACGCGCTCTTCGGCTACGGCTCGGCGCTGCTCTACCGCAAGTACCGGCGCTACCGCGAGGGGCTCTGGGGCCAGCAGCTCGGCGCGATCCTCTGGGCGCTCGTCATCACGGCGGTGCTGAAGACGGCGGCCAACATCGTGCTCCCGCTCTCGGGCGTCTACTCACTGCTCCCCGTCGGCTCGGTCTTCGTCCTCGTCGGCGTCATCATCTACGCCTACGCCATCACGAGCTTCAAGCTCTTCTCGCTCCAGTCGGCGCTCGACCAATTCCGCCTCTTCCCCATCGCCTACAAGGTGGCGCTCTCCATCGCCGTGGTCGCGGTGCTCAGTTTCGCCCTCTTCCAGATTCCCATCGTCTGGTGGAGCTTCACGGCGCAGACGCCCGACGCGTGGAGGCGCTACCTCGTCTTCAGCGTGGTCACGGCGCTCGTCCCCAACCTCGTCCTCGTCGCGCTCGTCATCCGCATTATCTCGCGCCCGCTGCGGCGTCTGACCGAGGCCGCGGTGGACGTGGCCGGCGGCGCTTACGGCACGCAGGTCGAGCTTCGGAGCAACGACGAGGTCGGCCTGCTCGCCGCCTCTTTCAACGAGATGAGCCGCAAGATGGCCGAGGACATCGAGCGGCTGCGGGCGATGAGCGAGCGGCTGTTGAGGAGCGAGAAGCTGGCCGCGGCCGGCACGCTCGCCGCCGGCGTCGCCCACGAAGTCAACAACCCTCTGGCCTCGATCTCCTCGCTCATCCAGATTCTTCAGACGCGCCCGCCCGGCCCCGCCGACGAGGCCGAGACGCGCGAGACCTTGCGCCTCATCCAGACGCAGATCACGCGCATCACGCAGGTCTTGCGCGACATGATGGACTTCGCGCGCCAGCGCCCGCCCGCGCGCGCGCCGCTCGACCTCGCGCGCGCCGTCGAGTCGAGCATCCGCCTCGCCGGCTTCGACAAGGCTTTCAAGCGCCTCGGCGTCGAGACCCGCTTCGACCCGGCCGCGCCGCTCGTCTCGGCCGACGCCGACCAGTTGCAGCAGGTCTTCTTCAACCTCCTTCTGAACGCGCGCGACGCGATGCCGGGGGGCGGCACCCTGAGGGTGGAGACTTCGTACGACGCGGCGGCCGGCGAGGTCGTCGTCGAGTTCGCGGACACCGGGCAGGGCATCGCGCCCGAACACCTCGCCCACGTCTTCGACCCGTTCTTCACGACGAAGGCGACCGGCGCGGGCCTCGGCCTCGCCGTCTGCTACGGCATCGTCACGGCGCACGGCGGGCGCATCGAGGTCACGCCGGGCGAGTCGGTCGGCACGGTCGTCCGCGTCTCGCTGCCCGCGGCCGAGGAGAAGGCGGGCGCCGGGTATCGGGGGCCGGGCGCCGGCGAGGCGAGGGTTCTGAGCTCCGGTTGACGGGCAGCGCCAGCGGCGGGTTGCTCGACCCCGACACCCTTCTTTATGACCGTCGTCGAACTCGAAACCTTCATCCGCGCGCCCGCCGAAGCGTGCTTCGACGCGGCCCGCGACATCGACCTGCACGCGGGCGACTTCGAGACCCCGCTGCCGCACCGCCCCGTCGCGGGCGTGACGCGGGGGCTGATAGGGCCGGACGAGACGGTGACGTGGGAGGCGAGATTCTTAGGCGTGAAGCTGCGCATGACCTCGCGCATCGTCGCCTTCGAGCGGCCGCGCGCCTTCGCCGACGAGATGCAGCGCGGCCCCTTCCGGCGCTGGCGGCACACGCACCTCTTCGAGCCGTGCGGAGGCGGCACGCTCATGCGCGACCGCGTCGAGTTCGCCTCGCCCCTCGGCCCGCTCGGCGCGCTCGTCAACTTCCTCTACCTCGAATCTTTCGTCCGCCGCTTCCTCCTCGCGCAGAACCGGCGGATCAAAGAACTGGTAGAGTTAGAATCAATTAAGAATTAAGAATTAAGAATTAGGTGTGGTCACGTATCTTGAAGGGCGCTACGCAAGCACGCCATTTTTAATTCTTAATTCTTAATTCTTAATTGCTCAGTGGAGGCGCTTATGACCACGAAGCCACTCATCCTCGTCGCGGAAGACGAAGACCTGATGCGGGCCATCATCTCGCGGCTGCTCGTGGAGGCCGGCTACCGCGTCGCCGCCACCGCCAGCGCCGAGGAGGCGCTCGAAGCCTTCGCAGCCGAGGACGTGGCCGCCACGCTCACCGACATTCGCATGGCCGGCATGGACGGCCTCGCGCTGCTCGACCGCCTCAAGGACATCGACCCCGAAGCCCTCGTCATCGTCATGACCGCCTACTCGTCCGTGGACTCGGCCGTCGCGGCGCTGCGCAAAGGGGCCTACGACTACATCACCAAGCCGTTCGTCAACGAAGACCTCCTGCAATCCGTCAAGAACGCGCTGCGCCAGCGCGAGCTGTTCCGCGAGAACCGCCACCTCCGCCGCGAGCTGGGCCGCCGCTACAGCTTCTCCGAGATCATCGGCACGTCCGAGGCGTTGCAGCGCGTCTTCCGCCTCGTCGAGAAGGTCGCGGCCACCAACACCAACGTCCTCATCGAGGGCGAGTCCGGCACGGGCAAGGAACTCATCGCCCGCGCCATCCACCACAACAGCGCGCGCGCCGACCGCCCCTTCGTCGCCATCAACTGCGGCGCGCTCCCCGAGACGCTCCTCGAGTCCGAACTCTTCGGCCACACCAAAGGCGCTTTCACCGGCGCGACGGCCGCCCGCCCCGGCCTCTTCCGCTCGGCCGAGGGCGGCACCGTCTTCCTCGACGAGATCGGCGAGATCACCCCAGCCATGCAGGTGCGGATACTTCGCGCCGTCCAGGAGCACGAGGTCACGCCCGTCGGCTCCTCCGCGCCCGTCCCCTTCGACGCCCGCCTCATCTGCGCCACGAATCGAGACCTCGAAAAGGAGGTCGCCGGCGGCCGCTTCCGCGAAGACCTCTACTACCGCCTCAACGTCATCGAGCTCCACCTCCCGCCCCTGCGCGAGCGCCGCGAGGACATCCCGCTCCTCGCCCGCCACTTCATCACCCGCACCGCCCGCGAGCAGCAGCAGAACGAGAAGGCGGTCGAGCCTGCCGCCCTGACCGCCCTCCTCAACTACCACTGGCCCGGCAACGTCCGCGAACTCCAGAACGCCATCGAACGCGCCTTCACCTTAAGCGGCGACCGGGTTGACCTCGACAGCCTCCCCCCCCGCGTCCGCGAGGCCGCCTCCAAAATCTCCCCCGAAAGCATCCGCGACCCCGACGGCCTCCGCCCCACCCTCGCCGAAATCGAGCGTCGCTACATCCTCGAAACCCTCGCCGCCGTCAACGAGGACAAGACCCGCGCCGCCAACATCCTCGGCATCGACCTCTCCACCCTCTACCGCAAACTCAAACGCTACGACGCCGTCTAGGCGGCGCGCGCGGCCTCACGCCTGTCGGCTCCGGCATATTCCGCCCCGGAAGTGAATCGGCCGGGCGGGGCGGCCCCGCGGGACGAGCCTCGGGCGCCCGCGGAGTCGCGCGGACTCCGCGGGCGCCGCTTTCGTCAGCAGCCGTCTTCGGGGATGGCGAGGAGGAGGATGAGGCGTGAGCCGTCGGGGGTCGAGAAGAGGCCGATGGGGGTTTGGTAGTCTTGGGGGCGGTCGAGTTCGCGGTCGGAGCGGGGGCGGCCTTCGGCGTCGAGGGTGATGAGGTGCGTGCCGGCGTCGTTGACGGCGTAGAGCGTGCCGGCGGCCTCGGCGGTGAAGGCGAAGGCGGCGGCGTCGGGGACGGCGCGCCAGCCCTCGACGCGCAGGGCGCGGGGCGAGGAGTGGTGCTCTTCGTCGTCGTCCCAGTAGTTGACGAGCGGCCCGGCCGCGCCGACCGTCGGCCGCGCGAAGCCGAACCAGCGTTGGCGCACGCCGGCGAGCGAGACCTCGCGGACGACGCCGCCCGTCTGCGCCTCGACGACGACGAGGCGCTGGCCCGGATGGTCGAGCAGGTAGAGTTCGGAGCCGTCGGCGTTGAGGGCCAGCGAGCCGGGGTCGAAGGAGAGGTTGGGGTCTGGGAGCTTGAAGCGGCGGATGGTCTGCAAGGTCTGCGGGTCGAAGACCTCGACGGTGGCGACCGTGCCGCGATCCTGCTCGATGGTCAGCTCACCCTCGTCGCCGTAAGGGTAGGCGTAGAAGGCGAAGCCCGTCCGGCCGTCGGGCGCGAAGGCGACGCTCGACGGCTGCGCGCCGGCCGGCGAGACGGCGGCGGGCGCGGCCGTCACGTTGCCGCCGGCGTCGGCGCGCGTCATGTGCAGCGAGGTGGAGGCGGCGTTGCCCTCGGCGTTCATCGCCCAGAAGGGCGCGAGCATGTCCCGGCCCGTGCCCGCGTAGGCGGCCGGGCCGAAGCTGCCTTCGGCGTCGGCCTTGAGCCGCCGCGCGGGGACGAGGTCGGAGGCGTCGGCCTCGTAGAGGCTCTCGGCCCAGCGGCCGTGGTAGAGGGCGCGCCGGCCGTCGGGCGAGAAGGCGACGGAGTCTATGCCGGGGCCGAGCGCGACGCGTCGCAGGACGCGGCCGCTGCGTGGGTCGAGGACGAGCGCGGTGGTGGACGGCAGCGCCTCGCCCCACCTCAGCCAGCCTTCGAGGCTCCGGCCCGAACGCCCCCCGCCTTCGGCCGTGTGACAACGGACGCGGACGAAATCGCCCTTCGTCTCCAGCACCTCGACCTGCGTGTGCACGCCCGTGTCGACCTCGGCGACGGCGCGCGCGTCCGCGGACGCGCCGGCGCGCAGCACGGGCGCGGACGTGCCGTAGAGGCCGGGGACGGGGCCGACTTCCGTCCAGCGCATCAAGGGCGAGGGCGGGGCCGGGGGCCGGCGCGGGTGCGGAGCGTCGGCCCCCCGGGCGCGCGTGGCGGGGTCGGGGGCGGGGCCGGAGGCGGAGTTGGAATTCCAAGCCGGCGTCTCGCCCGAGGGGGCGTGGCCGGCGGCGTTCATGTTGCCGTTGATGTTCGTGGCCGACTGCGCGGGCGGCGCGGCGAAGGCGAGGGCGCAGAGGCAGGCGGCGGCCCCGCAGGGCAGGAGAACGGCGGCGAAGCAGAGAGGGAGCGCGCGGCGCATCCTTTGAAACCTCCTGTGGCTGCCGGCCTGACACTTAAAACTCCGGGGGCCGGTTTGAAGGGAGGATTCTACGAGCTACGTTCGAGCCGCGAACCGCGACGGCCAACGTCGCCCCGGCGCAGACGCACGCCCGCGCGGTTGTGGTAAACCACAGTGGTGGGAAAGGGCGGAGGCGAAGAGGCGGGGGGCGGGGGTGAGAGACGAAAGCC
>DATMVI010000291.1:0-7223 GCA_035563275.1 Pyrinomonadaceae bacterium | reverse complement strand
TTGAACTTCGCCCGCTCGAAGAAGGTCGGGCGCAGCGCGCCGAGCAGAACCTCAAGCGGCCGCGTCTCGCCGCCGCCCGCTAGCCGCCGCAGCATCCTCCCCGCGTAGCTGCGGTGCGTCAGCCCCGTCTCTTCGAGCTGCACGCTGACGGCTTCGAGCCGCCGGTACATGTCTTCCACGTCCCTGACCTCGCGCGGCGACCAGAAGCGCTCGGCGACGGCCGCGAGGCGCGGCCAGATGCGCGAGTCTATGTTCTCCTGCCCGACGTACTCGGCCCACATGCAGGCCTCGCCGCCGAGGACGCGCGCCGCCTCCTCGGCCGTCAGCCCCGACCCTTCGGGCAGCGGGTCGACGAGGTAGTGCGTCGCGGCCGGCAGGAGGTGGTCGAGGTAGTAGCCGTTCGAGAGGATGCCGGTGTAGCCCTTCCTCGCGCCCTCGGCGAGCGACTCCGGCCCGCGCCACGACTGGACGACGATGTCGCGCGGCAAGTCCGGGTGGAGGATTTCGTCCCACCCGACCATCTTCTTCCCGTGCTTCTCGACGATGCGCGAGACGCGCCGGTTGAAGTAGGCCTGAAGCGCCTGCTTGTCGGCCAGCTTCTGCTGCGCCATGAAGGACTGCACCTGCGGGCTGAGCCGCCAGTGCTTGCCCGTCACCTCGTCGCCGCCGACGTGCAGGTGCGAGTCGGGGAAGAGCGCGGCCATCTCGCCGAGGAAGCGATCCAAGAAGCGGTAAGTCTCCTCGCGCGTCGGGTCCATGGCCGGGTCGAAGACGCCGTAGCGCCGCTCGATCTGGTACGGCCCCGGCGCGGTCGCCAGCTCCGGGTGGCCGACGAACCACGAGGTCGAGTGGCCGGGCATGTCGATCTCGGGGACGACGCGGATGCCGCGCTCGGCCGCGTAGGCGACGACCTCGCGCACCTGCTCCTGCGTGTAGAAGTTGCCGTCAGAACCCATCTGATGCAGGCGCGGGAAGAGCTTGCTCTCGACGCGGAAGCCCTGATCCTCGGTGAGGTGCCAGTGCAGCACGTTGAGCTTGACGGCGGCCATGCCGTCGAGGTTGCGCTTGACGGCCTCGACCGGCTGCCAGTGGCGGGCCACGTCCATGAGCAGGCCGCGCCACGGGAAGCGCGGCGCGTCCCTGATGCGGGCCTCGGGGACGAAGTAGCCGGCCGCGTCGGCGGAGACGAGCTGGAGGAAAGTTTCCAGCCCGCGCAGCACGCCGACCACCGTCGCGGCGTTGACGAAAGCCTGCCTGTCAGAAACTTCGAGCGCGTAAGATTCGTCCTCGCCGAGCGCGGGCGTCCTCCCGCCCGGCCCCCCGCACCGGAGGACGAGCGCGGCGGCCGCGGGCACGTCGTTGAGAGCGCGCGCGAACTCAAGGCCCGTGCGCCGCTCCAGACGGCGCAGGGCGCGCTCGACGCCCGCGAGCAGGCGCGCGTCGCTGTGGCCCTGCACGGCCACCGTGAAGGTCGGCTCCAGTTTCATCCGCGCGCGCAGCAGTTGGACGGACGCGGGGACGGGCATCAGGTTGTGGCGCGCGGGCAGGGCCGGCGCGGCCGGCCCCTGCGCCGGGACGCGCGGCGCGAGCGCGAGCAGCAGGAGCAGGAGCGCGGGCAGAGTCGTTCGCTTCTTCGGGCGGGCTTTCATCGGCCGGGACGTTTCCTCTTTGGGGTAATCAGGAGAGCGCGTACAATCGTCGCGCGGTTATACCACAACCAGAGCGAATTGCGGTTGAGTGTCGCGGGCGTTCATCTCAACACGGAGGGCGCGGGGGGTTCGCAGAGTCCGCAGGGGAAGGCGTCTTCTTCTCTGCGGACTCCGCGAACCCCCCGCGCCCTCCGTGTTAAAACGGCGTCGCGGTAAATTCAACTGAAATCACTTGAGGACGCGCGGCGCGGGGCCGCGGCCCGCCCGCGGGGCCGGCGCCGCCGCCCGCGCGCTGAAGGGTTCCCCGATGCGAAACAGATGGCTCCTGCCCCTCGCCGCGTGCTGGCTCGTCGCCTGCGCCGCGGGGGCGCACGCCGCGGCCCGTCAAAACTCCGACATCAGCTTCAACCTCGAACGCGGCGCGCTCCGCCTCAGGCGGGGCGAGTCGCGCGTCATCTCGAACATGCGCCTGCGCCTGCGCTTCGCCGACGGCTCGACCGTCACCGGCGACTTCGAGGCGGCCGGCCGCGCGGGCGAGGGCGCGGACGACGCCGGCCGCTACGCGCTCTGGCGCTACGGCTTCAAGCCGGCCGCCGCGCCGCAGGGCCCGCGCGCGCCGGACTTCAGGGCGGCGCTTGAGCTGCGGCGCTACGCCTCGTCGGGCGTCGTCGTCGCGTGGCTCGACTACGAGGGGCCGCCGCTGGCGCCCGCCGACGGCGCGCTGCTCCTGATGGGCCTCGACTCGTTCGCCCGCGGGATGGCGCAGAAGCGGCTCAAGCTCTACTGGACGGCCCCCGTCTTCGTCTCCGACCACCGCCTGCTGGCGCCCGCCAACCAGCTCCTCCTGTGGCGGCAGACTAAGGGCGAGGGCTACCACCTGATCGTCCCGCTCGCGGGCGGCGGGATGGTCGGCGAGGTCGGCGTCGGCGAGATCAACTACCGGCCCGAGTTCCGCGTCGCCGCGTCGAGCCGCGACCCGCGCTTCTCGCCGCGCCGCGTGCCGCTCTTCGCCTACGCCTCCGCGGCAGACCCCTACCGCCTGACGCGCGCAGCCTACGAGACGGCCTTCGCCGCCACCGCGCAGCGCGGCCGCCTGCGCTGGCAGAAGGCTTACCCCGAAGTCTTCCGCGACTTCGGCTGGTGCTCGTGGAACGCCTACGGGCACGCGGTCAGCGAGGAGAAGATTCTCGGCAGCGTGCGCGGCTTCCGCGACAAACGCATCCCGCTCGGCTTCGTGCTCGTCGACGACGGCTGGCTGAGCGTGAAGGACGACCGCCTGACCGGCTTCGGCGCCGACCCCTCGAAGTTCCCGCGCGGGCTCGAGGCGCTGGCGCGCGCGCTCAAGGGCGAGCACGGCGTGCGGCGCGTCGGCGTCTGGCACACCTTTCAGGGCTACTGGTCGGGCGTCGAGGCCGACTCCGAGGTCGGCCGCGCCCACCCGCTCTTCCGCGGGCAGGACAACAAGTCTCTGCCCGACCCGCGCGACGGCCGCGGCGAGAGCTTCTACGCCGACTGGTACGCGCGGCTGAAGGGCTGGGGCTACGACTTCGTCAAGGTGGACGGGCAGGCCAACAACATCCGCTTCACCGACGGCCTGATGCCCCTGTTCGACTCGGGCGGCGGCTCGCAGCGCAACCTCGAAGGGGCGGCGCGGCGGCACTTCGCCGACGGGGGCGGCGACGGGCGGCCCGCCGCGCTCGGCGTCATCAACTGCATGGAGATGACGCTGGAGAACGTCTTCAACTGGCGCGAGTCGAACGTGGCGCGCAACAGCGACGACTACCAGCCCGAGGTCGAGCAGAACTACATGGATCACGTCTACCAGAACGCCTACAACGCCTTCTGGCTGTCGAACTTCGCCTACCCCGACTGGGACATGTTCCAGTCGCACGACGCGCGCGCCGAGTTCCACGCCGCCGCGCGCGCCGCCAGCGGCGGCCCCGTCTACGTCACGGACGAGCCGGGCCGCGAGCGCGCCGAAGTCCTGCTGCCCCTCGTCTTCTCCGACGGGCGGCTGCCGATGGCCGACGAGCCGGGGCAGGTGACGCGCGACCTGCTGCTCACAGACCCGGCGCTCGAACCCGTGGCGCTGAAGGTCTTCGGGCGCGTCACGCGCGAGGGGCTGCGGGCCGGCTTCGTCGCCGCCTTCAACGTCAACAAGAGCGCGCCGCTCGTCGGGGGCGCGGTGCGCGCGGCCGACGTTGAAGGGATGCAGGCGGCGGCGGGCGGCGTCGCCGTCTACCGGCGGGGCACGGGCCGCGCGGTCTTGCTGCGCGCGGGCGAGCAGTTGCCCTTCAGCCTCGGCGAAGGCGCCCACGACTTCTTCACGCTGGTGCCGGTCGAGTCGGGCTTCGCGCCCTTCGGCCTGCTGGACAAGTACCTCGGGCCGGCGGCGCTGGTCTCGGTGAGCCGCGGCCGCGGCTTCGCCGAGGTGCGGCTGCGCGAGGGCGGCGACTTCGGGGCGTGGCTGGAGCGGGCGCCGGCGCGCGTCGAGCTGGACGGGCGGCCGCTGCCCGCCTCGGCTTACGCCTACTCGGGCGGGCTGCTGCGCGTCCCGGCGCAGAGCTTCGGCGCGCGCGGCGGCGAGCGCACGCTCCGCATCCGCCTCGCCGCGGGCCGGCGCTGAAACGGGGCGAAGATAAACGCGACCGCGCGCGGGGGCGGGAGGCGAGTCACGTCAGCACAGAGTGACGACGTGACTCGCCTCCCGCCCCCGCGCGCGGTCGCGTTTCAAATGCCGCTTAGAAGTAGAGCTTGAAGCCGAGCTGAATCTGGCGCGGGAAGTTGCGCTGGCCGCGCGTGACGAAGCCGAAGTTGGTGCTGTTCGGGTCGTTGTTGGGCTGGCCGAAGAGCGGCGAGTTGGTGACGTTGAACGCCTCGACGCGGAACTGCGCGCGCACGTCCTCGGTGAAGATGAAGCTCTTGTTGAGCGACATGTCCATCTGCGGCACGGTGTGCTCGCGGATCGCGGCCGTGCGGAACGGCGTCGAGCGCAGGGTGTCGGCCCCGCGGATGGCCCACGCCGGGTCGCTGCACGGCTCGAAGCCGTTGCGGGCCGCGTTGGGCCGGCGGCTCGTGCCGTTCAGCTGGCGGACGCAGGTGTTGAAGTAGCGGTCGAACGAGCGGTCGCCGACGGTCGGGTCGCCGAGCAGATCGACGTTGCCCGGCAGGTTCAGCGGCAGGCCCGACTGGAACCGCGCGATGAAGTTGTACTCCCACCCGCCGGCGAGCATGTTCCACCCGCGCCCGATGTCGCTCAGGAACCGGCGGTCGCGGCCGAAGGGGAGCTGGTAGACGCCGCTGACGACGAGCACGTGCGGGCGGTCGAAGTCCGTCACCGAGCGGGCCGGCTCCTCGTCCTGCGGGTTGAGGAAGCCGAGCGCGCCGAGCGTCTTCGAGAAGGTGTAGGAGGCGATGACGGTCAGGCCGCTGGCCGTGCGCCGCTCGACGCTGGCCTGAAGCGAGTCGTACCAAATCTTGCCGACGTTCTCGAGCCCCATCGTCACCCCCCGGAACTGCGGGAACGGGAGGAGCAACTGGCGCCGCTCGATGGTGGCCCCGTTGAGGCCCGTGCCCGGCAGCAGCCCGGCGAACGGGTTCGGCACCAGCTCGTTGTAGAAGCCGGGGCGGGCGCGCGCGTCGGCCAGTTGCGCCGCGGTCAGCACGTTGATGTTGCGCGCGTTGCCGACGTTGAAGTCGTTGGTCAGGATGTCGACGCTGCGGCTGCCGACGTAGGCGAGGTCGAGCCGGAAGTTGCCGGGCAGTTGGCGCTGCACGCCGAGCGAGTACTGGTGAATCTTCGGAATCTCGCGCTCGGGGTTGCTGAAGATGAGGTCGCCGCCGGCCTGCGTCAGCAGCCCGAGCGACGCGCCGGTCGGCGTGCGGACGCCGGCCGGGAACGGGTCGCTCAGGATGTTGGCCGGGATGCCGCCGCCGAGGGTCGAGACGAAGGGCGTCGCGATGGTGAAGCCGGTGGTGCCGCCGAACTCGGCCTGCGGGAAGTAGTAGAGGCCGTAGCCGCCGCGCACCACGGTCTTTTCGTTCCACTCGTAGGCGACGCCGACGCGCGGCTGGAAGTTGTTGCGGTCGGCCTCGAACGCCTCCTCGGGCTGGCCGCCGGCGCCGGCGAAGAGCAGGCCGCCGCGCAGGTTCGCGCAGGCCGGGCACTCGGAGACGCCGGGGCGGCCGGCGATCTGCGCCTGCAGCGGGCTGGTCTGGTCGAAGCCGAAGCCGCGGTTCTGCTGGTTGAAGCGCTCGACGGGCGCGGCCTCGTAGTCGTAGCGGAGGCCGAGGTTGACCGAGAGCCGGCGCGTGACGCGGATGTCGTCCTGAATGTAGGGCGCGTAGTAGCGCCAGCGGAAGCCGGGGCGCGAGAGGTTCTCGATGGTGCCGCCCGACGGGTAGCCGAGCAGGAGCGAGGCGAGGGCGCTGCCCTGCGTGCCGCCGGCCGGCTGCGACGGGTCGAACTGCGTGAAGTTGCGGTTGAAGGTGAACTGCCCGCCGCCCCAGCTGAAGGAGGCGCCGCGCGCGTTGATGCGGTTGTCGCGCACCTCGCCGCCGACGCGGATCGAGTGAATCCCCCTGACCATCGACAGGTTGCCCTGAAGGCTGATCGTGTTCGTCGTGTTCTGGCTCGGGTTGCGCGGCCCGAAGGCCGAGTACTGCTCGAGCTCGAAGCGGGGCACGATGGCGACGGGGCGGGCGTCGGAGAAGCTCTCCGGGAAGCCGATGGAGGTGGCGTCGAAGCCCTCGGCCGTGCGGCGGAAGGCGGCCTGCACGAAGCGCGTGTAGGTCGCGCGCAGGTTCATCACCATCGTGGGCGAGAGCGTCGAGACGAGGTCGACGGCCACGCCGTTGTTGGCGCGCACGAGCGGGTCTTGGGCGTCGCGCCCGAGGCCGGGGTAGTCGACGCCGGAGAACTGGTTGCGGCGGTTGCGGACGTAGCGCGCGAAGAGGTGGTGGCTCTGCCCGATGTTGGCGTCGCCGCGCAGCACGAAGTTGTAGAACTTCTCGTTCTCGAGGTTCGGGCTGTTGATGAAGTTGTTGAAGCGCGCGCCGGCCGCGCCCGTGTTGGGGGCCGGGAAGGCCTGCGCGATGGCGAGGCCGACGGGGTCGAGGCGGCTCGCGGGGATGCGGTTGCCGGGGAACGGGTCGCGGATGAAGCGGCCGGGGTTGGCCGGGTCGGGGCGCGTCGTCAGCGGGTCGTAGATGGTGATGGCCGACTGCGAGAAGTCGCCCTGACGCTCGAGCAGGGTCGGCACCGAGACGATGCGCGGGGCCGGCAGCGCCTCGCGGTAGCGCTCGTAGGCGATGAAGAAGAAGGCGCGGTCGCGGCCGCTGTGGGCGCGCGGGCCGCCCTCGCCGAAGTTGGGCACGTAGATGGGGCCGCCGATGTTGCCGCCGTACTGGTCGAGGAGGCGGCCGCCGAGGTTCTCGCCCGTGACGGGGTCGACGGCGTGGCGCGGTCGGCGGGCCGCGTTGTTCTCGAAGGTGTTGGCCTCCCACTGGTAGCGGCGCGCGAACTCGTAGAGCGTGCCGTGGAACTCGTTGCCGCCCGCCTTCGTGCTGACGTTG
>DATMVI010000290.1:0-12563 GCA_035563275.1 Pyrinomonadaceae bacterium | reverse complement strand
GCCGCCTTGCAGGCCGCTGGCCCGGCCGCCCAGTCGCGCGCCGCCGCCGTCGAGAATTTCCGCGCGAAACTCCGCCCCGAAGCCGCGCGCAACCTGCGCGCCGAGGTCAACGAGGCCGGCGCGCTCAAGAGCTTCTTCGTGGAAGGCGCGGCCCTCTCCGCCCCGCAGGCCAACACGCCCAACAACATCGCGCGCGGCTTCCTCAAGCGCGAGGCCGCCACCTTCGGGATGGGCGACGCGGGCGTCAACGCCCTCAGGCTCGAAAAAGAGGATAACGACCGCGGCACCACCTTCCTCGACTACGCCCAGACCGTCGGCGGGCTGAAGGTCTTCGAGGGCAACGTCAAGGTGGTCGTCAACCGCGACGGCGAAGTCCTCAACGTCCGTCAGGGCTTCCTCATCTCGGGCCAGAAGGTCAACCTCAAGCCGCGGCTCGACGAGGCGCAGGGCATCGCCAAAGCCTTCGAGCACGCCGGCCGCGCCGTCACGCCGTCGTTCGCCGAGACGCGGATGCGCGCCAACGCGGGCGACAGCTCGACGTTCGCCAACCCGCTCGGCCCGCAGTACGAGGACGTGCTCTCGGAGCTGAACGTCGTCCGCGTCGGCGACTCGGCCCGCTTGGCGTGGCACGTCTGGGCCGAGGTCGGCCCCGAGGAGTGGTACGAGATGCTGGTCGACGCCCACACGGGCGAACTCCTCCTGCGCTCGAACCTCTACGCGCATCAGGCGCAGGGCACGGTCTACACCGAGAGCCCGATCCACGGCGCGCGCCAGCTCGTCTCCTTCGTCGGCGACACCGTCATCAACACCTCGTTCGGCTGGATGGGCACCTCGACGGTGACGACCGGCAACAACGTCGAAGCCTACCTCGACACCGACGCCAACAACGCGCCGGACGCCAACAACACCACCGGCCTCTCGAACGGCCACGCCTTCGCCTCGAACCAGAACTTCACCTTCCCCTTCTCGACCACCGTCGACCCGCGCACGCAGCGCGCGGCGGTCGTGACGAACCTCTTCTACTACAACAACGTCATGCACGACTACTCCTACACCCTCGGGTTCACGGAGTCGGCGCGCAACTTCCAGACGAACAACTACGGGCGCGGCGGCACGGGCAACGACTCGGTGCGCGCCGAGGCGCAGGACGGCTCGGGCACCAACAACGCCAACTTCGCCACCCCGCCCGACGGCCAGCGCCCGCGCATGCAGCAGTACCTCTTCACCGCGCCCAACCCCGACCGCGACAGCTCGATGGACGGCGACGTGGTCTTCCACGAGTACGGCCACGGCATCTCGAACCGCCTCATCGGCAACGGCTCGACGGCCCTGCAAGGCACGCAGTCGGGCGCGATGGGCGAGGGCTGGTCTGACTACTGGGCCATCACGCTGAACGGCGACGGCGCGGTCGGCGAGTACTCGACCGGCAACGCCAACGGCATCCGCCGCGCCGCCTACACGGTGCCGGCCAACGCCGTCCACGACTCCTACGCGGACGTGTGCGCGGGCGGCTGTCAGGTTCACCGCGACGGCGAGGTCTGGGCCGCGACCCTCTGGGACTTGCGGACGCAGCTCGGCGCGGCCACCACCGACCTGCTCGTGCTCAACGGCATGAAGTTCACGCCGACGCGCCCCTCGTTCCTGAACGCGCGCGACGGCATCCTGCAGGCCGACCAGAACCTGAACGGCGGGGCCAACCGCTGCGCCATCTGGACGGTCTTCGCGCGCCACGGCATGGGCGTCTCGGCGGTCGGCAACGACGGCACGACGCACACCGCGGCCAGCAACATCCCGGCCGACTGCGGCGGCACCTGCACCTACTCGATCAGCCCGACGAGCGCCAGCATCGCGGCCGGCGGCGGCTCGGGCAGCGTCACCGTGACGACCGGGGCCGGCTGCGGCTGGACGGCGGCGAGCAACTCGTCGTTCATCACCGTCACGGGCGGCGCGAGCGGCTCGGGCAGCGGGACGGTCACCTACTCCGTCGCCGCCAACCCGAACACCACCTCGCGCACGGGCACGATGACCATCGCCGGCTCGACCTTCACCGTCTCGCAGGCGGGCACGGGCGGCGGCGGCGCGCAGCTCATCGTCAACCCCGGCTTCGAGTCGGGGACGACGCCGTGGGTCGTCAGCGGGCAGGTCACGCGCAGCACCGGCACCTTCCCGCACAGCGGCGTCGCCTACATGATCATCAACGGCGTCAACAGCTCCAGCGGCACGCTCTACCAGACGGTGACGATCCCGAGCGGCGGCGCGAACCTCTCCTTCTGGCTCAACATCACGACGAGCGAGGCGGCGGGCGCGTCCGTCTTCGACCGGCTCTTCATCGAGGTGCGGAGCACGACGGGGACGCTGCTGGGGACGCTGGCGACCTTCAGCAACCAGAACAGCGGAACCTCCGGCGTCTACGTCCTGAGGGGGCCGTACAACCTCGGCAGCTGGGCCGGGCAGACCGTGCGGATTCAGTTCCGCGGCACCAACGACATCACGCTGCCCACGTCCTTCCGCATCGACGACGTGTCGGCGCAGTAACGGGCCGACACCTCCCGTAAACCGCGAGGGGCGGCGATGATTCGTTCATCGCCGCCCCTCTTTTCTTTGCCTGTTAACCGCGCGCGCTTACTTGCCGTACCAGCCGATGGGCCGGCCCGAGAGGTCTACCCAGACGCTCTTGATCTGCGTGTAGAGTTCGAGCGCGTGGCGGCCCATCTCGCGGCCGTAGCCCGACTGCTTGTAGCCGCCGAAGGGCGACGCGGCGTTGAACATATTGAAGGTGTTGATCCAGACGACGCCCGCCTTGATGGCCTTGGCGAAGCGGTGGGCGCGCGTGATGTCCTTCGTCCAGATGCCGGCCGACAGCCCGTAGATGGTGTCGTTGGCCTGACGGATCAAGTCCTCCTCGTCATCGAAGGTGATGACGGAGGTGACGGGGCCGAAGATTTCCTCCTGCGCGACCCGCATCGTGTTCTTGACCTCGCCGAAGATGGTGGGCTGGAAGAAGAAGCCCTTCTGGAAGTCGCCTTCGAGCTGCGGCGGGCAGCCGCCCGCGAGCACCGACGCGCCCTCCCCGCGGGCCACGTCCACGTAGCCCTTGATGCGGTTCAACTGCTCCTCGGAGACCTGCGGCCCCATCTGCGTCGCGGTGTCCATCGGGTCGCCGACCTTGATCTTCGACGCCTTCTCGCTGAAGCGGCCGAGGAACTCCTCCTTCACGCCCTCGTGGAGGAAGAGGCGCGAGCCGGCGCAGCAGACCTGACCCTGATTGAAGAAGATGCCCATCATCGCGCCGTTGACGGCCTGCTCGATGTCGGCGTCGGCGAAGACGATGTTGGGGGCCTTGCCGCCCAGTTCGAGCGAGACTTTGGTCAGGTTGTCGGCCGCGGCCTTGGCGACGAGCTTGCCGACCTCGGTCGAGCCGGTGAAGGCCAGCTTGTCGATGTCGGGGTGCGAGGCGAGGGCCGCGCCGGCCGTCTCGCCGAAGCCGGGCACGACGTTGACGACGCCCTCGGGGAAGCCGGCCTCCTGAAAGAGCCGGGCGAGTTCGAGCGCCGTGACGGGCGTCTGCTCGGCGGGCTTGAGCACGATGGTGTTGCCGGCGGCGAGCGCGGGCGCGAGCTTCCACGCGGCCATCAGCAGCGGGAAGTTCCACGGGATGATCTGGCCGCAGACGCCGATGGGCTCGCGCAGCGTGTAGTTGAACATCTGGCCGGGGACGGGGATGGTCTCGCCCTCGATCTTCGTCGCCCACCCGGCGAAGTACTCGAAGTTCTCGACCACCTGCGGCAGGTCGATGTAGAGCGACTCCTTGATGGGCTTGCCGTTGTCGGCCGTTTCGAGCTCGGCCAGCTCCTTCGTGCGCGCCTCGATGAGCTGGGCGAGCTTGTAGAGGAGGCGGCCGCGGTCGCGGGCCGAGACCTTCGCCCACTTGCCGTCGAAGGCTTTGCGGGCGGCGGCGACGGCGCGGTCGATGTCCTCCTTGTCGGCCGCGGCGACCTCGGCGAGCGTCGCGCCGGTGGCCGGGTTCGGCGTCTCGAAGGTCTCGCCCGAGGCGGCGTCGACCCACTGGCCGTCGATGAAGAGTTGGTACTTGCGGGGAGTTTCCGATGCGGGCTGGGTTGATGACATAAGCGTTCTCCGATCCCTTCAGGAAGTTTGAGTGCGCCTCCGGTATACGCGCCGCGACCCTGTGTTGGATGCGGATACTTTACCACAAAGCGGCGGGCGGTAGTCAGCGGCCGGCGGCGAAGGCCGGAGGCCCGCCGCCCTTCACGGCCGGGCCTCCGACCGTTTCCCCGCCGTCTTAACGTCGCCGGCCTTCGCGGCCGGCTCCTCTTTCTGCTCGTCGGCGGCGTAGTCGAGGTCGAGGTCGCCGGTGACCTCCTCCCAGTCGTAGCCGAGGTGGAGGGAGAGGCGGCGCAGCTTCGACTCCCAGTCGCGGCGGCGCGCGCGGTACTCGCGGTAGCCGGCCTCGCGGTCGCGGCGCGTCTCGACGCCGTCGGCCGCGAGGCGGTCTAAGGTCTGCGCGAAGCGGCCCCGCCAGCGCCGCTCGTCCTCCTCGGCCTCTTCGGGCAGGTCGGTGCGGCGCCGGCGCCGGCGTTCGAGGTCGAGCGAGTCCACCAGCTCGCCCAGCACGTACCGGGCGCTGGCTTCGAGCGTGCGCACCTCGGGGTGGTTGCGCACGTCCGAGTGGCGCTCGTCGTCGAGCGCGGTGCGGATGACGGCGCAGGCTTCGAGCAGCAGGAAGAGCATGCGCGGCAGGCTCTTGTAGACCTCGGGGGGGTGGAAGTAGTGGATGACCGGGTGCTCGACGTGCGATTCGAGCACGCCCTGAAGGTCGCGCGTGGCGGTGCGCAGCGCCTCGCGCAGCCCGTAGAAGCGCCCCTCGACGAAGTGGTGCGCGATGAAGCCGGCGGCGTCCGCGCCCTCGCCCGCCTGATGGTAGAGCGTCAGCGCGGCGGTGCGCTTGTTGGCGAGCGCGCCGTAGACGGCGAGCAGGTAGGCGATGGCGAGCGAGATGAGCGCGATGCCGGAGGCCGACTCGACGAGCGCCGCGAGCCGCATCATGGTCGAGGCCGGGACGATCTCGCCGTAGCCGAGCGTCGTCAGCGTGATGCCGCTGAAGTAGAGCGCGTCGAGGAAGTCGAGCCTGCCCTTGAGGTCGCCGATGTGGAACTGCGCGGGCATGCGCGGGGCGTAGACGAGCGCGAAGCCGAGGACGATCAGCGTGATGTAGGTGACGAGCAGCAGCGGCAGGAGCAGCGGGCCGACGGCGTTGAGGAGGCGGTGGCGGCGCGGGCGCGGCAGGCGGAAGGCGGCCCAGCGCGTCGCCCGCCAGACGTGGCGGTTCAGCCGCTCGCCGACCGGCCCGTAACGCGCGCGCGTGTTGAGCACCGTCGCGTACACGTCGTAGGCGGTCAGCATCAGCAGCCCGACGCCGGCGGCCGTGAGAAGGATTGATTTCATCAAGCAGTAGCCAGTAGCCAGTAGACGGTAGTCAGTAGCGCCCCGCGTGATTGACGCTGACGCTGAAATCTTAAAGATTCATTAACGAAGCTCTTTGCTACTGGCTACTGACTACCGGCTACCGGCTACTCGCCTTTACGCCGCCTCCGCGAGCAGTTGCCGGAGGACGAAGGGGAGGATGCCCCCGTGGCGGTAATACTCGATCTCGATGGGCGTGTCGATGCGCAGCGTCACCGGCACGTCCTCGGTCTCGCCGTCCTGCCGGTGGAGGCGCAGCGTCAGGTCTTGCCGCGGCCGAATCTCCCCGCCTTCGAGGCCGACGAGGTCGAAGACCTCCGTGCCGTCGAGCCTGAGCGTCTGCGCGTTCGTGCCCTCCTTGAACTGGCACGGCAGCACGCCCATGCCGACGAGGTTCGAGCGGTGGATGCGCTCGAAGCTCTCGGCGACGACGGCGCGCACGCCCAGAAGCTTCGTCCCCTTCGCCGCCCAGTCGCGCGAGGAGCCCGTGCCGTACTCCTGCCCGGCGATGACGACGAGCGGGAGGCCCGCCGCCTGATAGTTCATCGCCGCGTCGTAGATGCTCATCTGCTCGCCGACGGGCTGGAGGGTGGTGACGCCGCCCTCGGTGCCCGGCACCATCAGGTTCTTGATGCGGACGTTGGCGAACGTGCCGCGCACCATCACCTGATGGTTGCCGCGCCGCGACCCGTAGGAGTTGAAGTCCTGCACCTCGACGCCGCGCAGCAGCAGGTAGCGGCCCGCGGGCGACTGCTTCTTGATCGCGCCGGCCGGCGAGATGTGGTCGGTCGTCACCGAGTCGCCGAAGACGGCGAGCGGGCGCGCGCCGCGGATGTCGCAGAAGACGCCCGGCTCCATCGAGAAGCGCTCGAAGTAGGGCGGCTCCTGAATGTAGGTGGACTGCTCCTCCCACGCGTAGACCTCGCCGGCGACGCTCGGGATTTCGTTCCAGAGCGGGTTGGCCTCGGCGAAGTCGCTGTAGAGGCGGCGGTAGGTCTCGGGGTCGGTGGCCGCGCCCAAGACCTCGCCCACCTCTTCGAGCGTCGGCCAGATGTCGCGCAGGTAGACCTCCTCGCCGCCCGCGCCCCTCCCCAGAGGCTCCTTCGTCACGTCGATGTTGACGGTGCCGGCGAGCGCGAAGGCGACGACGAGCGGCGGCGACATCAGGAAGTTGGCGCGCACGCTCTGGTGGACGCGCGCCTCGAAGTTGCGGTTGCCCGAGAGCACCGAGGCGGTGATGAGGTCGTGCTCGTTGATGACCGACTCGATGCGCGGGTCGAGCGGCCCGGAGTTGCCGATGCAGGTCGTGCAGCCGTAGCCGACGATGTTGAAGCCGAGCTGGTCGAGGTACCTTTGCAGCCCCGTCTTCTGGTAATACTCCGTGACGACGCGCGAGCCGGGCGCGAGCGAAGGCTTCACGGTCGGCCGCACCTTCAACCCCTTCTCGACCGCCTTCTTCGCCAGAAGGCCGGCGGCCAGCATGACGCCGGGGTTCGAGGTGTTGGTGCAGGAGGTGATGGCGGCGATGACCACGTCGCCGTGGCCGAGCTCGACGTGGCCGTTCGGCTCGGGCGCGTTCGGCGCGACGGAGATTTCGATGTCGTCGCCGCACTCGACGCGGTCGGGCGTCGGGCGGTTGTTCATCATCTCCAGCTCGGTGAGCGCGCTCGTGTCCTTCTCGCTCTGCGAGCCGAGGCCGCCGACGGTTTCGGTGGCGACGATGTGCGGGGCCGTCTCCGGCTCCTGCGCGCCGCCGCCCGCGATGACCGCGCCGGAGATGACGGGCAGCGAGCGCGCGGCCGCGCTCACCTCGGCGTCGAGGTCGACGGGGTGGCGCTCGCCGAGTTCGGCGGCCGGGCGGTTGTAGCCGCTCTCGTTGACCGGCTTCTCGAACAGCTCGGCGAACTTCTCCTTGAGCTCGGGCAGCTCGATGCGATCCTGCGGGCGCTTCGGCCCGGCGACGCTCGGCTCGATGGTCGAGAGGTCGAGTTCGAGCAGCGTCGAGTAGTCGACCTCGCCGGCGCGCGGGATGCCGAACAGCCCCTGCGCCTTGTAGTAGGCGCGGATGGTCTCGACCTGCCCCTCGGCGCGGCCCGTCGTGAGCAGGTAGTCGCAGGTCTTCTCGTCCACGGGGAAGAAGCCCATCGTCGCGCCGTACTCGGGGGCCATGTTGCCGATGGTGGCGCGGTCGGCCACGGGTATCGAGGCGGCGCCCTCGCCGTGGAACTCGACGAACTTGCCGACGACCTTCGCCTTCCGCAGCAGCTCGGTGACGCGGAGCACGAGGTCGGTGGCCGTCACGCCCTCGCGCAGGCTGCCGCTCATGTTCACCCCGACCACGTCGGGCGTGAGGATGTAGACGGGCTGGCCGAGCATCGCCGCCTCGGCCTCGATGCCGCCGACGCCCCAGCCGACGACGCCGACGCCGTTGATCATCGTCGTGTGCGAGTCCGTCCCGACCAGCGTGTCCGGGTAGTAGACGCCCTCCTTCTCCATCACGCCGCGCGCGAGGTATTCGAGGTTGACCTGATGGACGATGCCGATGCCGGGCGGCACGACGTTGAAGCTCTGGAACGCCTGCATCCCCCACTTGAGGAACTGGTAGCGCGAGCGGTTGCGGCGGAACTCCGTCTCCATGTTGAGGCGGACGGCGTCGGGCGTGCTCCAGAAATCGACCTGCACCGAGTGGTCTATGACCAGATCGACGGGGACGAGCGGCTCGATGATCCGCGGGTCGCGCCCCATCCTCTGCACGGCCGAGCGCATCGCCGCGAGGTCGACGAGGAGCGGCACGCCGGTGAAGTCCTGCAACAGCACGCGCGCCACGTTGAACGGAATCTCCTCGGTGCGCTCGGCCTCGGCCCGCCAGTTGGCGAGCGCCCGCACGTCCTCCTCCTCGACCACCCGGCCGTCGCAGTTGCGCAGGACCGATTCGAGCACGATGCGGATCGAGACGGGCAGGCGCGAGACGGGGCCGACGCCGTCGCGTTCGAGCTGCGGCAGCGAGTAGAACTTGCCGGTCGTGCCGTCGCCGGCGGTGAACTCCTGAAGCGCGTTGAAGGGGTTATTCGACATTAGGATTCCTTCGGGGTCTGCTTGGCGGTTTAAGGGCGTGGGCGTCACGGGGGGCGAACCCTCTCCGGCTCTCGCCCGACGCCTGAAACCGACTCGTTTTTAGCCGCATTGAAGTACCTTTCAGTTTAGGTCTCGCCACCACAATCGTCAAGCAAGAGGCGCGCGCCCGCGAGCTGTTTGCCCCGCCTCAGAATCATTTGCTATATTGGGCGCACTTTAGACAAGCAGCCGAACAGCAGTGCGCCGGGCCTGAGTCTTTAAGCCCGAGATTCGTGTCGAGACGCGGAGGTTAACGGATGCCGAAGAAGAGGCCCGAGGAGTTCAACTACCTGAGCAACGACCCCGATTTCGTGCCCGACCCAGACATCGAGGAGTTCATGGAGGAGGAGATCGCGCGCGCGCCGAAAGACCCGGATCAGCTCGCGCAGCGGCTCCGCAACACGGCCGCCTCGCCGGCCGACTCGGGCGGCGACCTCGACGCCTCGTGGGAGAACGCCGAGGGCAGCGGCGAGGAGTCGGTCTCCGGCGACCACGCGCTCCCCGACCAGTCGGACGTGGAGGAGAACGCCCACGCCGTCGGCGTCAACTTCGAGGACAACGAGGAACTCGACGTGCTCGACAAGATCGAGCGCCGCGACCGCCAGCGCTTCGAGCTCGACCCGCGCTCGAAGACCGAAGACGACACGATCTGAAGCGGGCGCCGGGGAAAAACTTGAGGGCTGGCGAAGGCGGAAGCTTTCGCCAGCCCCGATTCTTTTCCCGGCGCCCGGCGCCTATTTAAAGTTCGCGCGGGGCTGGAGCGTGACGCTCTTCATGACGATCCGGGGGTCGGGGTTGGTGGTGCCGGGGCGGGTCGGCGCGCCGCTGATGATGCGCGCCTGCGTGAGACCTTCGACGACGCGGCCGAAGACCGTGTAGTTGTTGTCCCACTGCGGGGTGCGCGCGAGGGTGACGAAGAACTGGCTGTTGGCCGAGTTCGGGTCGCTCGAACGCGCCGCCCCGACGACGCCCGCCTCGTAAGGGATGTCGCTGAACTCGGCCGGCAGGTCTGGGTAGTCGGAGCCGCCCGTGCCGTCGTTGGCCGGGTCGTCGTCCTTCGAGAGCGGGTCGCCGCCCTGAATCACGTTCGGCTCGACGCGGTGGAACGCGACGCCGTTGTAGAAGCCGGCGCGCGCCAGCGTCTTGAAGCGCTCGACGTGCTTGGGCGCGACGTTCGGGTACAGCTCGACGACGAGGCGCCCGTAGGGGACGCCGCCCGACTCGACCTCGATGACGGCCGCCTCGGCGTCCGGCTCGGGCTTGACGCCGCGCCTGACGTTGGCGTTGGCGTTGCCGGCGTCGAAGTTCCCCGTCTGCGTCTGGCCCCCGCACGAGGCGAAGGCGAGCGCCGCCGACAGACCCAGCGCCGCCGCCAACGCGCGCGCGCCCGCAATGTTCAGCATGCCGTTTCTCGTTCTCCTTCCGAAATATTTAACGCGCCGCTCAGAACGTCTTCCTGCTGTCGAGCAGGATCGTCACCGGCCCGTCGTTGACCAGCTCGACCTCCATCGCCTGCCGGAAGCCGCCGGTCTCGACCCGCGCGACGCGGCGCCGGGCCTCGGCGACGAACAACTCGTACAGAGGCTCGGCCGCCTCGGGCTGCGCCGCCTCGAACCAAGAGGGCCGGCGGCCGCGCCGCGCGTCGCCGTGGAGCGTGAACTGCGAGACGACGAGCAGCGCGCCGCCGGCCTCCACGACCGAACGGTTCATGCGCCCCCCCTCGTCGTCGAAGACGCGCAGGTTGACGGTCTTCTCGACCGCGTAGCGCGCGTCGTCGGGCGTGTCGTCGCGGGCGACGCCGACGAGGACGACGAGGCCGCGGCCGATCTCGCCGACCGTCTCGCCCCCGACCCTCACGCTGGCGCGCGTCACGCGCTGCAACACGGCCCTCATCGCCCGCGCCCCGCGGCCGCCTAGAAAGGCAGCTCGAAGAAGAGGAAGTAGCCGTTGAGCATCAGCACGGCCGCCAGCGCGCCGACGCCGACCGAGCCCCAGAGGATGCGGCGCGAGGAGGCGAGGATGGCGACCGAGGCGAGGACGATGGCGATCTGGAAGAGCGCCTCGGCGAAGTCGAAGTTGGGGTCTTGCGCCTGCGCCCGGTCGCGCTGCGTCTCGAAGTCGCGGGCGCGCGCCGTCAACTGCTTCTTGCCCTCACCGCGGAGCGGGTCGGCGGGCGCGGCCGGGTCGGGCTCGTCCTCGTAGCGCGCGGCCGTCTCGCGGTACTGCTGGATGCGGCGCTCGATGGCCTGCCGCGCCTCGGGCGACGCCGCCGCCTGCATCTGCAACTCGGATTCGAGATCGTCGGCGGCGAGGCGGTAGGCGGTCTGGCGGATGTTCTTGGCCTGATAGAACGCCCACGTGTCGCTGGCGTGGATGTTGTGGTTCATGATGTCCTCGGCGGCGTTGCCGCCCCCGAGGCTCGTGAGCGCCAGCAGCATCGCCATCAAGGCGATGACGATGGCCGCCGTCGAGTTGAGGTTGTCGCCCTCCTCCGCGCTCTCCCCGCGCGCGCGCGCCTCCGCTATCTGCTCGGCCGGCTCCATAAGCTCCTTCGAAGAATTTTAGATTGTCGGGTTGGCGTTTTTTGATTTACTCGTCGGCCGTCAGTGTTTGTCTTTACTGACGGCCGACGGCTGACGACTCTCAAGCGCAAATCAAACATCTGAAATCAAAAATTATTTCTTCGGCGGCCGGCTCGGGCGCATCTCGACGCGGCTCGGCAGGCTGCGCTCGTCGTGGCCGAGGAGGTTGACGACGACGCGGGCCACGTCCTCCGGCTGAAGCTGCCAGCTCTTCTCCGCGGACGGCGTGTCGCCGCCGAACTCGGTGTTGACCGAGCCGGGCATGATGTAGCTGACTTTGACACGGTCGTGGCGCACCTCCTGCATGAGCGCCTCGCTGAAGCCGTTGAGGCCGAACTTCGAGGCGTTGTAGGCGGCCATGCGCGGGTGCGGGTTCGCGCCCGCCAGCGACGAGATGTTGATGATGTAGCCGCCGCCGCGCCGCTTCATCTCCGGGATGGCGGCGCGGCAGCCGTAGAAGACGCCGAACAGGTTCGTCTCCAGCACGGCGCGGAACTCTTCGGGCGAGGTCTCCTCGACCGTCTTCGAGAGGCCGATGCCGGCGTTGTTGACGAGCACGTCCACGCCGCCGAACTCCTCGACGGCGTGCGCCACGAGCGCCTCGACCTCCTCGTAACTCCGCACGTCGCACGCCGCGCCCGTCACGCGCCCCTCGAATCCGGCGCCGAGTTCCCGAACCACGCTCTCGATCTCGTCCACGTTGCGCGCGCCGATGCAGACGCTCATCCCCTCGGCCAGCAAAGCCTCGGCGATGGCGCGCCCGATGCCCTTCGTGCCGCCCGTGACGACGGCCGTCTTCCCTTGATGATTCACCTTGATTATTCCCGTCGGGCGGGGGTAAGCCCCGCCCCTACAATCTTATTCACCCTTCAACTTTTCTTTCAGCAGCTCGTTGACGACCTTCGGGTTGGCCTTGCCCTTCGAGGCTTTCATCACTTGGCCGACGAAGTAGCCGAAGATGGTCTCTTTGCCGGCGCGGTACTGCGCGAGCTGCTGCGGGCTGGCGGCGAGCACGTCCGTGATGATCTTTTCGAGCTCGGCCGCGTCGCTCACCTGCGCGAGCCCCTGCTCGTTGATGACGGCGTCGGCCCCCTTGCCGGTGCGGAACATCTCGGCGAGCACGTCCTTGCCCTGCTTGCCGCTGATGCGCCCCGACGAGACGGCGCGGACGAGCGCGGCCAGCTCCTCGGGCGAGACGGGCGAGGCGTCGGCCGCGAGGCCCGCCGCGTCAAGCTCGCGCAGCAGCTCGCCCTTGAGCCAGTTGGCCGCGCCGCGCGCGTCACCGGCGGCGGCCGCCGCCCGCTCGTAGAAGTCGGCCAGAGCCTTGTCGCGCGTCAGCAGCGAGGCGTCGCTGTAGGAGAGTTCGTACTGCTCGGAGAAGCG
>DATMVI010000289.1:0-7021 GCA_035563275.1 Pyrinomonadaceae bacterium | reverse complement strand
CGCCCGTCGCCCCCGTGCCGCCCGCGGCTTCGGCCTCCGCGTCGCCGGCCGCCTCTTCACGCACGCCCGCCGCCTTCAAAGTCTCGGCCTCGGCCGTCTCGCCCGCCTCGGCTGCCGGCGCGGCGGTGTCGGCGCGCGGGGTCTCGGTTCCGCCCGGCGCGCTCGTCTCGGCGAGGAGGCGGGTGGCGGGGCGCGCGTCGGCGTTCGTGGTCGCGGCTGAGTCGCGCTGGTAGAGCTTAAGCGCCGCGGCCCCGGCGACGGCCCCGGCGAGCGCCGCCGCGAGGCAGACGGCGAGCAGATTGAACGGCCTCGCCCGCGCGCGGGCCGCGAGCGGGACGGCCGGCTGCGCGCGCTGTACGGATTTCTCGTCGAAGCGCGGCGCGGCCAGCGTCACCTCCGGGTCGGCCTCAACCCTTCCCCCCGAAACATTTACGCGGCCTCTCTCGTCCATCTCCCGGCCTCCGTGCCCGCTACCGATACACACATCCCCCCGCCCGCAAGGGTAAGCAATCAACAGTCCAAAGATGGGTGGCGGGCGGCGGGTGTCGGGGGCCGGGGAAAGACAGGCGCTCGAACCCGCCACCCGACACCTGACGCCCGGCCCCCGACACCCGCCACCCGCGTTTGACTCTCCGGCTGTTTTGGCGTAGATACGTTGCTCGTCTTCCCTCCTTAATTTCAGTCAGAGCCATTGCGAGCGATGAGAGCCATCACACTTTGCGCCTGCGCCGCCCTCGTGCTGTCCGGGTCGGGCTGCTGGTGGAGGAAGCAGGCGGGCGCGGCCGACGCCGAGAACGTCAACGCGAACGGCAACGCCGTGGCCGCGGCCTCGCCGGCCGCCGCCGCGAACCCCGAAGACGAACCCCCGCTCCCGCCCGGCAGCGATGCCCGCGCCTACTTCGAGCGCGGCCTGCGCGACTACCGCCGCAACCGCGACGAGGCCGCCGTCGAATCCTTCCGCGAGGCCGTCCGCCTCGACCCCGAGTTCGCCGAGGCCCACTACCGCCTCGGCCTCGCCCTCTCGGCGACGGGGCGGGACGAGGAGTCCGAGAAGGCTTTTCGGGAGGCGGCGCAGGTCTACGAGAAGCGCGTGAAGAAGGACGACGAGGACTTCGACGCGCAGTACTTCCTCGGCCTCAGCTACTCGAAGCTCGGCGAGTACGAGAAGGCGGTCAAGGCTTTCAAGGAGTCGGTCAAGCACGCGCCCGAGGAGGACGACGACCGCTTCTACGAGCTGGGGCTGGCCCACTACAAGCTGGCCGACTACGCCGAGTCGGTGCGCGCGCTGGAGAAGGCGCTGGCCGTCAACCCCGACAACTACCCGGCGGCCGACCTGCTCGAACGCGCGCGCTCGGGGCGCGAGCGCCGCGAGACCTTTCTCAAGCGTCAGGAGCAACTCCGCAAGCAGCAGGAGCAGAAGGGCGGCGCCAACTCGAACCTGAACGCCAACAACCGCAACGCCGCGCCCGCGCCGACGCCGGCCGCCGCGCCGACGCCCGCCGACACGCGGCCGCGTCAGGTCACGCCGCCGGGGTGAAACGCAGGTTTCGAGCTTCGAGTTAAGACAGGGACAGGGCCGCAGGCGGCAGCGGGCGGGGTCGAACTTTGGGCAAGCCCGACCCGCCCGCGGCCCTGCCCTTTCGCCCGCGGCGCGAAACTTTTTTACATCGCCGCGGTTGACCCGCCCGCGCGGGCTTGGGAACAATAGACCCGCACTGACGAGAACAAGCCGGCGCATTCATCAAGCATGAAGAAGTCATCCCTTCGCCACCCGTTCGTCTTAACCCTACTGCTCCTCTTCCTCCTCCCGACGGCGCGCGCGCAGTCGCCGGCGGCGATGGACGCGGCCGAGATGTCTCTGGCGCTGAAGAGGCTGAGCGTGCTGGGCACGGCCCTCTACGTCGGCGCGCACCCCGACGACGAGAACACGGCCCTGCTCGCCTACCTCGCCAACGGGCGCGGCGCGCGCACCGCCTACCTTTCGCTCACGCGCGGCGACGGCGGGCAGAACCTGCTCGGGCCGGAGAAGGGCGAGCTGCTCGGCCTCGTGCGCACGCAGGAGCTTCTGGCCGCGCGCCGGCTCGACGGCGCGGAGCAGTTTTTCACGCGCGCCGTGGACTTCGGCTTCTCGAAGTCGCCCGAAGAGACCTTGAGCGTCTGGGGCCGCGAGCCGGCGCTGGCCGACGTGGTCTGGGTCATCCGGCGCTTCCGCCCCGACGTGATCATCACGCGCTTCCCCACGACCGGCGAGGGCGGCCACGGCCAGCACACCGCCTCGGCCGTCCTCGCGCGCGAAGCCTTCGAGGCGGCCGGCGACCCCGCGCGCTTCCCCGAACAGCTCGACCACGTCCGCCCGTGGCGGCCCAAGCGCCTCATCTGGAACGTCTTCGCGCGCGGCGGCGAAAGGCCCGCCGGCGCCGACAAACTTTTGACCGTGGACGTGGGCGAGTACGACCCCCTGCTCGGCAAGTCTTACACCGAGGTCGCGGCCGAGAGCCGCAGCGAGCACAAGAGTCAGGGGCAAGGCTCGCAGGGGCGGCGCGGCTCGACGCCGAACTACTTCGCGCACCTCGCGGGCGAGCCGGCCGCGAAGGACATCTTCGAGGGCGTGGACTTGGGCTGGGGCCGCGTGGCCGGCGGCGAAGAGGTCGGCCGGCTGCTGGCCGAGGCGGCGCGCGAATTCCGGCCGTCGAACCCGCAGGCGCTGCTGCCGGCGCTCTTTCGCGCGCGCGCGGCGCTGCGCCGGCTCCCGCAGGACGACCCGCTCGTGCGCGCCAAAGGTAACGAGCTTTTCAGACTCATCCTCGCCTGCGCGGGCCTGTGGGCCGAGGCCGTCGCCGCCGAGCCGTACGCCGCGCCCGGCGCGCAGATTCCCGTCAAGGTCACGCTCGTCAACCGCTCCGACGCGCCCCTCAAATTCGAGCGCGTCTCTTTGCGCGACGGCCGCTCGCACGAAGTCAACGCCGACTTGAAGAACAACCGGCCCGTGACGGCCGAGGTGAGCGTGCCCGCCAACGCCGAGCTGAGCCAGCCCTACTGGCTGCGCGAAGCGCCGGGCCGCGGGCTCTTCAAGGTCGGAGACCAGCAGCTCGTCGGCGACCCTTCGCCCGACAGCCCCGTGCCCGTCGTCGTCCGCGCCACGGCCTTCGGCGGCGAGAACATCTCGTTCGCGCTGCCCGTCCTCTACCGCTGGACTGACCGCGTGCGCGGCGAGTTGTACCGGCCCGTGGCCGTCGTGCCCGAGGTCGCCGTGCGCGTCGAGGGTCAGGCGTTCGTCTTCCCCGACCGCGCCCCGAAGCGCGTCCGCGTCTCTCTGAAGAGCAACACGGACGGGGCCTCGTCGGGCGTGCTGCGTTTGAAGCTCCCGGCCGGCTGGGCGTCGGCGCCGGCCGAGACGCCCGTGACGCTCAAGGCCGCGGGCGAGGAGTTCACGGCCGACTTCGACGTGACGCCGCCGGCCGCCGCCGGGGTCGCCACGCTGACGGCGGAGTTCGAGTCCGCGGGCCGGCGCTTCACGCGCGGCCACGTCGAGATCGACTACCCGCACATCCCGCGCCTCGTCGTCTTCCCCGAGGCGTCGGCGCGGCTCGCGCGGACTGACGTGCGGCGGCACGGCTCGCGCGTCGGCTACGTGATGGGGTCGGGCGACGAAGTGCCCGAGGCCCTGCGCCAGCTCGGCTACGAAGTCGTGCTGCTCTCGGACGCGGAGCTCGAGAGCGCCGACCTCTCGCGCTTCGACGCCGTCGTCACCGGCGTGCGCGCTTACAACACGCGGCCCGCGCTGCGGCGGCAGCAGCGCCGCCTGCTCGAATACGTCGAGCGCGGCGGCACGCTCGTCGCGCAGTACAACACGGCCGAGCGCGCGCTCGACGGCTTCGCGCTCGGCCCCTTCCCGCTGAAGATTACGCGCGGCGAGCGCGTCACGGTCGAGGACGCGGCCGTCCGCCTGCTCGCGCCGCAGCACGAGCTGCTGAACGCGCCGAACAGGATCGTGCCTTCCGACTTCGACGGCTGGGTGCAGGAGCGCGGCCTTGAGTTCCCCTCCGAGTGGGACGCGCGCTACGCGCCGCTCTTCGGCATGAGCGACCCCGGCGAGCCGGAGAAGCGCGGCTCGACGCTCGTCGCGCGCCACGGCCGGGGGACTTACGTCTACACCTCTCTGGCCTTCTTCCGCCAACTGCCGGCGGGCGTCCCCGGCGCTTACAGGCTCTTCGCCAACTTCATCTCGGCGGGCACGCAGGGCCGCGGGCGGTAGCGGGCGGGCCGTCGCTGCCGTGACCCGAACCGACCCGCCGCCGTCCCGCTCCCGCGACGAATCATGTCAAACACACCGGCCGGGCAACCGCCGCGAAAATATGAGGAGGAGCCGCCGCCGTTCGGCGGCAGTTGGCGCGCTCTCTACGGGGCGGTGCTGGCGTGGCTGGCCGTGCTGGTCGTGCTCTTCTACCTGTTCACGAGGGCGTTCCGATGAGGCCGCTGGACTGGGCGGTGCTCATCGCCGCGCTCGTCGGCATCGTGCTCTACGGGCTGTGGAAGGGGCGGCGCACGCGCGACCTCGACGACTTCCTCGTCGCGCGCCACAGCATGCGCTGGCACCACGTCGCGCTCTCGATCATGGCGACGCAGGCCAGCGCCATCACCTTCCTCTCGACGCCCGGCCAAGCCTTCACCGACGGGATGCGCTTCGTGCAGTTCTACCTCGGGCTGCCCGTCGCGATGGTGGTGCTCGCGGCCACGGCCGTGCCCATCTACCACCGGCTGAGGGTCTACACGGCTTACGAGTACCTTGAGGGCCGCTTCGACCTGAAGACGCGGACGCTCGCCGCCGCCCTCTTCCTCGTCCAGCGCGGGCTCTCGACCGGCGTCTCGATCTACGCGCCGTCGGTCATCCTCTCGGTCATCATGGGCTGGGACATCCGCTGGGTCATCTTCGTCATCGGCGGCTCGGTCACGCTCTACACGGCGACGGGCGGCGCGCGGGCCGTCGACAACACCAACTTCCAGCAGTTCCTCATCATCATGGGCGGGATGTTCGTCGCCTTCTTCACCATCGTCTGGCTCCTGCCCGCGGACGTTTCCTTCGCCGAGGCCGCGCACGTCGCCGGCCGCCTCGGCCGCCTCAACGCCATCGACTTCTCCTTCGACGTGACGAACCAGTACAACTTCTGGTCGGGCCTCGTCGGCGGCTGCTTCCTCGCGCTCTCCTACTTCGGCACCGACCAGTCGCAGGTGCAGCGCTACCTCACCGGCGAGTCGGTCGCGCAGAGCCGCCTCGGGCTGCTCTTCAACGGGCTGGTCAAGGTGCCGATGCAGTTCTTCATCCTCTTCCTCGGCGCGATGGTCTTCGCCTTCTACCAGTTCAACACGCCGCCCGTCTTCTTCAACCCGGTCGAGGCCGAGCGGGCGCGCGCGGGCGGGCGCGGCGCCGAGTTCCGCGCGCTCGAAGCCGACTACGCCGCCGCGTCGGCCGAGAAGCAGGCGCGGGCGCGCGAGTTCGTCGGCGCGCTGCGCGCGGGCGACGAGGCGGCCGAGAGCGCGGCCGAGGCCAACCTGCTCGCGGCCGACGCGCGCGCCAGAGAGATTCGCGCCGGTGCGGTCGGGATTCTGAAGGAGCAGAGCCCGAGGCCCGAAGACACCAACTACGTCTTCCTCAACTTCGTCATCCACCACCTGCCGGCCGGCGTCGTCGGGCTGGTCTTCGCGGCCGTCTTCTTCGCCTCGATGTCTTCGTGCGCGTCGGCCTTGAACGCGCTGGCCTCGACCACGGTCGTCGACCTCCAGCGCCGCATCGTGAGCGCGGGGCGCGGCGAGCGCCACTACTTCGTCTCGTCGAAGCTGGCGACCGTCTTCTGGGGCGTCTTCGCGATGGCCTTCGCGCAGTACGCCGGCCAGCTCGGCTCGCTCGTCGAGGCCGTCAACCGCCTCGGCTCGCTCTTCTACGGCACCATCCTCGGCATCTTCCTCCTCGCCTTCTACTTCCGGAAGGTCGGCGGCACGGCCGCCTTCGTCGGCGCCGTCGTCGGCGAGGCCGTCGTCCTCTACTGCTTCTTCTACACCCGGATCGCCTACCTCTGGTTCAACGTCATCGGCGCGCTCGCCGTCATCGCCGCGGCCCTCGTCATCACCGCCTTCTGGGGCGGGCGCGGGGGCGCAGAGGCGCGGAGGGCAGACGAACAATAAAGGCCCCCGCCGGGGAGTCGGGCTTTGAATCAGGCGCTCGACTCCCCGGCGGGGGCTTTAATGTTTCCGCTTCTCCGCGGCCGCTGCTTATCCGGCTACTGCTTGGCCTTCCACTCGCCGAGCGTCTTCTCGAAGTTGGCGAGGGCCTGCGCGTTGGCGTTGGCGGCGCGGCCGACCTGCAAAGCCTTCTCGCCGGTGGCGACGGCCTCGGCCGTCTTGCCCTGCGCGGCGAGGATGCGGGCCTTGAGGTTGAGGTTGTTGAAGTTCTCTCTGGCCTTGACGGACTGCTCCGCCCACGTCATCGCCTGCGCGAGGTCGAGCTTGTTCTGGAGCATGTAGTTGGCGGCCTGCAAGGGCGTCTGCCAGTCATCGGGCTTGGCGGCCGAGACGGCCGCGCGCGCCTTCGCCAGCGTCAGCGCCGGCACGTCCTCGACCTCGACCGTGAAGGGCACGGTCAGCTTCTCCCAGCGGAGGTTGACGCGGGCCGAAGACTCGTTGACGGGGTCGATCTGGAAGCTGAGCCACTCCTGCGTGTCGGCGGCCGCGACGGGCTTGGCCTTGACCCTCAGCGCGTCCTTCTTCTCGTCGTAGGTGAAGCTGCCCCACT
The DNA here is from genome assembly GCA_035563275.1 of Pyrinomonadaceae bacterium. Taxonomy (GTDB): domain Bacteria; phylum Acidobacteriota; class Blastocatellia; order Pyrinomonadales; family Pyrinomonadaceae; genus QHXN01. The sequence goes on along the minus strand of DATMVI010000289.1, from coordinate 234 downwards.
GGCCGTCGTCGCGGTTGAAGATGATCGTCCACTCGTCGCGGCCCGGGATGGTGTGCAGGCTGTAGCTGCCGGCCGCGAGCGGCTGGCCGTTAATCAGCACGTCGTCGGTGACACGGAAGAGCGTCGCCTCGTTCGCGCCCGCGCGCCAGACGTGGCCGTAAGGGACGATCACCGCGTCCTTCGGGCGCGCGCGCCCGTCGTCGAGCGTGGCCTCTCCGGCGGCGGCGGCGGCGG
>DATMVI010000288.1:0-18236 GCA_035563275.1 Pyrinomonadaceae bacterium | reverse complement strand
CCATCGCCCCGCCCTGCCGCGCGGCCGCACTGTTCGACGGCGCCCCCGCGCCCGCTTTCGGGGCCGCCTGAAGTTGGTTCGGGGTGATGCCGGCCGCCGCAGCAGCCGCCGCCGCCTGATTCGCCGCGGCCCTCGCGGCCGGCCCGCGGGCGGTGTCGGCCCGGCGGAGTCTGGCCGTGTAGAACTCGTACCCGATGCCGCCGACCATCCAAGCGCACAGGAAGGTGAGGACGCCGGCCAGCGACCACGCGGTCGAAACGTGCAGCCGCCCGACGCAGGGGACGTGGTAAAAAGGGCGAAAACGGCGGGAATTCATCGTGGGCCGGCGGCTGTGCGCCGCGCGGTTGGAGACGAGGATGAAGGCGAGGGCCGCCAGAATCCCGGCGGGGCCGAGGAGCACGCCCGGCAGCAGCCCCCAAAGGAAACTCCGCCCGTGCTCGCGCAGCATCCATCCGGTGAGCAGGCCGGGGACGACCACCCAGAACACGGCGACGAGCAGGATGAGCAGCAGCATAGTTTAGCGGAGAGCGCCGAGGGCGCGGGCGCGAGACTCCTTATTATCACACATCAAAAGCCGGGGGCCATCCGTGTCGGCGGAAAAAAAGGCGGGCCGTGCGCGCGCGCCGCGGCCGTAGGGAAAACGTATGTTACAATGGAGAGCCATTTTTTCGGGTATTTGGCGTCTCAGCGTGGAGGGCGTTTGCGGCCGTTCGCAACCGCGCCGCGGGGCCGCGCATCAGAAGGGCAGGCCGAACGGGCCTGCAAAACCCTTCCGCGCCGGCGGCCGCCGGGCGGGTGCGCGGTTGCAACGAGAAGGGCCCGTCAGGCATCTAATTTCGCCCGTATCAACACCTTAGTTGCGCGGGGTGGGGCGGCGGGGGAAACAAAAGCTTGACCGGCCACGTATGAAGACGCTTGCCGCGGTCATTCAGCGCTTCGTATGGTGGAGGGGCGGATTGGACGAGAAGATGAAGAAGGACGGTTTGGGCCTGATGGAGGGCGCGGAGAAGTTCACGGCCTTCGAGGGCTACAGCGAGGACATGTCGGACGGCGTCTCGACGCGCGACATTGACGACGTGTTGCAGAAGCTCGAAGTGTCGAACCTCGCCGGCGGCGAGACCGACGAGGAGCTGATCTCGGAGGTGGCGTCGCTCGCGACCGACGACGAGGAGGTCGCGCTCGAAGACGCCGACGAGCTCGACCTGTCGGCCGGCGAGGACGACAAGTCGGCCGACCCCGTGCGCGTCTACCTGCGCCAGATGGGCACGGTGCCCCTGCTCACGCGCGAGCAGGAGGTCTCCATCGCGCAGCGCATCGAGCGCGGCCAGATCAAGACCCACAAGGCCATCTCGCGCTCGCCCATCGCGGTCGCCGAGCTGCTCCGCATCGGCGAAGACCTCGCCAGCGGCAGGCTCAACATCCGCGACGTGGTCAACTTCTCCGATCAGGCGGACGTGTCCGAGGCCGAGGACAAGGCCGACGAGTATCTCCAGTGGACGCTCGAAGGCATGCACAACATCGACAAGCACTTCCGCGAGGGGCTGAAGGAGTGGGAGAAGCTCGCGGCCGAGCAGAAGATGGCGCGCGGCAAGACCTCGAAGAAGCTGCTGCGCCTCAAGCGTAAGGTCGCCCGCACGCGGCTCGAAATCTCGCAGGAGATCAAGAACCTCAACCTGAAGGAGACGGCCCGCCAGCGTTTGATTAACGCCATCGCGGCCGCCCACAAGGAGGTGCGCGACGCCGAGCGCGAGATCAAGAAGCTCGGCGACAAGCTCGAACAGAAGCGCCTGAAGCCCGAGACCGAGAAGGAGTACAAGCGCCAGCTCACGGCCGCCAAGCGCCGCCTGAAGAAGATCGAGGAGGAGCGCCACGTCTCGCCCGTCGAGATCAAGCGCACCTATCAGGCGCTCGTCATCGGCGAGACGCAGACGCTCGAAGCCAAGCGCGAACTGACCGAGGCGAACCTGCGCCTCGTCGTCTCGATCGCGAAGAAGTACACCAACCGCGGCCTCCAGTTCCTCGACCTCATTCAGGAGGGGAATATCGGGCTGATGAAGGCGGTGGACAAGTTCGAGTGGCGGCGCGGCTACAAGTTCTCCACCTACGCGACGTGGTGGATCAGGCAGGCGGTGACGCGCGCCATCGCCGATCAGGCGCGCACCATCCGCATCCCCGTCCACATGATCGAGACCATCAACAAGCTCGTCCGCACCTCGCGCGCGCTCGTGCAGGAACTCGGCCGCGAGCCGACGACCGAGGAGATCGCCTCGAAGGTGGACATGCCGGTCTCGAAGGTGCGCGCCGTCTTCAAGCTGGCGCAGCAGCCCATCTCGCTCGAAACGCCCATCGGCGAGGAGGAGGACTCGCACCTCGGCGACTTCATCGAGGACAAGTCGCGCGTCAGCCCGGCCGACTCGGTCGTGACGACCAACCTGCGGGCGGTGACCGACGCCGTGCTCGCCACGCTCAGCCCGCGCGAGGAGGTCGTCATCAAGCTGCGCTACGGCCTCGGCCCGCAGGGCGAGGAGCACACGCTCGAAGAGGTCGGCAAGAACTTCGACGTGACGCGCGAGCGCATCCGCCAGATCGAGGCGAAGGCGCTGCGCAAACTCCGCCACCCGTCGCGCGCCCGCCTGCTCAAGGCCTTCAGCGAGGGCTTGCAGTAAGGCCGCCCGGCGGGTTCCTGAACTTAACCGAAAACGGCCGCGGAAGTCTTTCGGAGGCTCCCGCGGCCGTTTCCTTTCGGGCCGGTTTGCACCACGGGGGCGCGCGGCGCAGTCCTTGTATTTAACCGCCTCCCCGCGCCTCTGTGATTAATGTCGGGTCGTCCGGAGGGGGCACGTTCCGCGCGTTTCTTCGGAAATTCCACACTCCCGGCGCCCGGGCGTTTCCCATTTGCGAGGAATTCATGGATAATCCTGAGAAAATCTCTGAGCAAAAGGATTCTGAAGAAGTGAGCGTTGCCGAGGTCGAGAAGAAAGGGCCGTCTGATTTTGAGTTGGCGCAGAAGTCCGCCGCGGGCGACACGTTCGCCTTCGAGGAGTTGTACCGCCGCCACTTCCGGCGCGTCTACGCCCTCTGCATGAGGATGATGGGCAACCCGACCGAGGCCGAGGACATGACGCAGGAGGTCTTCCTCCAGCTCTTCAACAAGATCGGGATGTTCCGCGGCGAGTCGGCCTTCACCACATGGCTCCACCGGATGACGGTCAACCAAGTCCTCATGCACTTCCGGAAGAAGAGCACGCGGTCGGAACTCATCACGGACGAGGGCGAGACGCCCGTCCAGATCGTCCGCGGGACGGAGAACCCCGGCGCGATGGCGGCGGTCGACCGCATCGCTTTGGAGAAGGCGCTCCAGCAGCTCCCGCTCGGCTACCGCACCGTCTTCGTGCTCCACGACATAGAGGGCTACGAGCACTACGAGGTGGCCGACATGCTCGGCATCGCCGAGGGCACGTCGAAATCCCAACTGCACAAAGCGCGTTTGAAGCTCAGGCAATTAATCCGGCAGCAGGCGGCATCTAAGTAACTTCCGAAGCCATTCGGAAGCTTACATCTTTAGAACCTCCACGAAGGGGACGGCCATGGACTGTTCGAAAAGTCTCGAACTGCTCAGCGAGTACCGCGCCGGCACGCTCGAAGAGTCGGAAATAACTCTGGTTCGGACGCACCTGTCGGGGTGTCAGGACTGCGACGGCGTTTTCAAGGATTTGGAGCTGATCCTGCAAGCCGCGGTCAGCCTCCGCAACTCGAACGGCTTCTCCTACCCGGACGAAAACGCCGTCTGGCAGCGCCTCAGCCTCCGGCAAGGCCCCATCCACTGACGGGCCGGAGGGCAGCGTGGCAGGGGACGCCGGCCGGAGCCGCGGGCGTCCCTCTCAGACCATTTCGCGCGCCTGACCCAAGACTTGCCGCTCGCCCTTGAAGGCGAGCATCCCGGCCGCTTCCTCGACCCCGACCCAACGCGCTTCGTTCACCTCCGCGTCGTGCCCGGCCACATCGCCCGCCACGAAACGCATCAGGAAGAAGTGTACGAACTTGTGGAAGCGGACGCGCGCCGCCCCCCCTTTGGAGAAGTACCAGTATTCGACCGTCTCCAGCGGGGCCACGATCTCGGCTTCGAGTCCCGTCTCTTCGCGCACCTCGCGCAGCGCCGCCCGCTCCGGCGTCTCGCCGCGCCCCACCAAGCCCTTCGGCAACTGCCAGCGCCCCGCCTCGCCGACCGAAATCAGCGCCACCTCGACGGCCCCGTCCCTCCGCCGGTAGACGACGCCGCCGGCCGACACCTGCTCTTTAGTCTCGAACGAACTCATGGCTGAAGGATAAAGCCGCGAACCGTGAGCCGTAAATCGTGAGTCGTTAAAAATCTGAGGGCCGCCGCGGGTCGACTCATTCGACCCGCGGCGGCCCCCATTCCGTCTTCACGATTTACGGCTCACGGTTCGCGGCTTTTACGCGGCCTTGCGGCGCTGCTCGGCGCGGGCGGGGGGCTTGAGGCCGAGGCGCTCGCGGAGGCCGGGGCACTCGTTCAACTCGGCCGCGGGGATGCAGTGGGCGCAGACCCAGCGGCCGTCCGAGTTGCGCATGTGGAGCGACTCGGCCGACTTGCGGCAGACCTCGCACTTGAAAAGCTTGCTCATCTTCGTCTCACCCCCTCATCAGGCCGCGCGGGCGCGCTGCCGGCGCGGGTCGTAGTCTTGGCGCAAATACTGCCGGCCGAGGTACTTGAGGACGGCCGCCACGTGCTTGCACTCGAAGCCGGACTCGGCGTTGCCGCGGAAGATGAAGTCCGCGCAGGTGCAGGCCAGAGCCTTCGTCTCGGGGTCGCAGAATAGGTGGTAGCCGGCCTCGACGCCCGACTCCGACTGCGCGATCCAGCCGTACGGCTCGGCCTCGAAGACCTTCACCCGCTCGGCGCGGGCCGAACGCTGCTCGGCTGGCGTGAACTGCTGCACCTTGCCGGCCGCCTTCTTTTTCTCCGTCGTCTTCATGGGAAACATTGTAGCAGAAAAGTGCGTGGGTGAAAAGCCGTTTCGTGTATGAAACAACAGGGCCAAGTTTCCGGCTCCGGGTTTCAGGTTAAAAACTGCGTCGTCTTTAACCTGAAACCCGGAGCCGGAAACTTGAGGCCGTGTGTCTCAGGGCTTGGCGAGGGTGTACTTGATGACCTTGTTGCGGGCGGCGACGAAGAGCTCGTTGCGGTCGTTGAAGACCATGCCGAAGGCGGGGCCGTCGGGCTTGAAGACATCGAGGTAGCGGCCGTTGGGGTCGAAGACCTGAACGCCCTTGATGTCGCTGACGTAGACGCGGCCCTTGTTGTCCACGGCGATGGCGTTGGCGGCGCGAATCTGCCCCGGCTCGCCGCCCGCGCCGCCGAAGCGGTTGACGAAGCGGCCGTCGGGCGTGTACTTGACGACCGAGTCGTTGAAGGTGCCGAGGCCGTACAGGTTGCCCGTCCCGTCCACGGCCACGCGCAGGTTCAGCTCGCTGCGGTCGGTCTGCCCGCTCATGGCCTTGCTGATGACCTTCGACGGCCTGAGCGACGGGTCGAAGCGGACGATGTCGTCGGTGTGGTGATCCCACGCGGCGACGAGCCCGCCGTCGGCGGCCGCCGTCACGTCGTCGAAGCCGAAGGCGCGCGAGTAAGAGACCTCGCCGAGCGCCCGGCCGGTCGCCCCCTCGAACTTCTGAATCTTGCCGCGCTGCACGACGTAGACCGTCCCCCGCCGGTCGGCCGCGAGGCCCCGCAGGGGCATCGTGCGGTCGGCGAACCACTGCGTGAGGAACTTGCCCTCGGGGTCGAAGACCTGTATGCGCCCGCCCGTGTACTCGCCCACGTAGATGCGCCCCTCGCCGTCCACGGCGATGCTGCGCGCGTCGGTGAAGGAGCCGGGGCCGATGCCTTCGGTGCCGAACGTGAGGACGGCGTTGGCGAAGGCGGGCGCGGCCGGCGTCGCCTTCGGGTCGGCGAGCAGGCCGGGCGGGATCGGGGGGATGATGATGTTGGGCGGCTGCGGTTGCGGCACGGCCCGCGTCACGGTGTCGGCGACGCTGGTGACGGTGCGGACGACCGAGTAGACGATGGCCCCGACGAAGACGAGGATGACGCCGACGATGACGAGCGGCACGACGGGGCTGACCTTGACGTGGCGGCCCGGCGTCGCCGAGAAAGAGGTGACGACGACCTGCGGCTCGCTGCGTCGCATCGAGTCGGGGACGACCATCAGGTTGTTGCAGAACGGGCAGCGGATCGAAGTGCTGCCGCTGTCATCCTCGTAGTCGAGCGGAGCGGCGCACGAGGGGCACTTCAGGGTGTGAATCATGGCTTCTCATTCCCGGCGGCCTAAACGGAATTCCCCCTTGACGGCCCGACATTGTAAAGCAAAACCCGGCCGCCCCGCAGCCGCGGCCGGGCCAAAAAAAAACCGGCGCGGGTCGGGCGACCCGGCCGGCAAGTGGCTCGCGGCCTGAGGCCGCGCGGCCTCACTTCGTCTTCTGCATGGTGATGATGGTGAGCGGCTCATCGCCGGCCGTGCGGCTGTAGGCGACCCAGTAGCCGGCCTCCGGGTAGGTGACCAGTTTGTAGGCGGAGCCGTCCGGCTTGGCCTCGATCTCGGAGCCGAGGACGGTCTTGGCGTCGGGCGCGTTCGCGCCCCTGCCGACGTAGGTGACGATGACGGCCGAGACCTCGCCCTTGTCGTCGTAGTAGACGCGCGCGCGCTCCGTCTCGGAGAGGACGAAGAAGTCCTGCACCTTGTCCTTCTCCTGCGGGGTGCCGAGCTTGCCCCGCGCCTCGTCGGCCTTCATGCCGAGCTTGACGCCCTTATACTCGCGGTAGAGCGGCTCGGCGGCCGGGGCCGGCGCGGCTACGGTTTCGCCCTGCGCCGGCGGCGTCGTCTGCGCGGGCGTGGTCTGGGCGGGGGCGGGCGTCTGCGACGGCTGAGTCGAGGGCGTCGGGCTCGTCTGCTGCGGCGCGGTCTGCGTGGGCGCCGGAGTCGGGGTCTGGGCCGGGGTTTGAGTCTGCTCCTGAGCGTTGGCGGTGACGGCCCCGGCGAAGGCCGCGCCGAGCACGGCCGACGTGAACAACAGGCGGGCCGCCCTCCACCCGTAGACGGTTTTCGACATGGCGGAATCCTCCTTAATTTCGGGGGCGTGTGGCTTTCGGTTGTCGGGGGAAGGCTTAAGTGTGATGGGAATTATACCCGAAGCGTTCGCCCCGGCGAAGCGCGCGCGGCACGGTCGAGGCAGCGCGCGCCACGCGGGCCGGCGGACGCGCGCCCGGACGGCTCAGCCCGCGTTGAGCGCGGCGAGGTAGCCTTCGAAGAGGTCGCGGGCGGCGTCGCTCATCTCGTCGATGCGGAGGCCGATGAGGTAGCTCGACTCCTCGCCCGCGCGGTCGAGGCGCACGTAGTGCGCGGCCGTCACGAGCAGTTCGACGCGTCCGGCCGGCAGGTCGAGTTCGAGCAGGAGGCGGCGGCCGTCGTCCACGGCGCAGGTGTAGCCGAGGTAGATCGAGGGCGCGACGAGGCCGACGCCCGTCTCGCTGAGGTCGCGCGTGCGGCAGCGCAGCGCGGCGTCGGGGAAGAGGATGTCGCGCTCGCCCTCGGGCAGCGCGAGGGCGCACGGCAGGCTGACGTTGAACCGCGGCTTGAGGCGGCGTTCCTTCCCCTGTGGCTCCATCTCGAAAGCAGTCCTCGCCCGCCGGCCGGAGGTCGGGGCCGCGGGAACGTGTTCGGCGGTGGGTGAGGTGAGCGTTCGCGGACTCCCGCGAAGAGGGCTTCGGAGAGTGTGGCGCAACTCAAGCGCGCGGTCAATCAACTCGCCTCGTAGAAGCTCAAAGCCGAGTCGCCCTGCTTGAGGACGCGCCAGCGGCGGAGGCGCCCCGGCGCGTCGGGCAGAGCGTTCTTGTGGTGGTGCTCGACGACGAGCACGCCGCCCTCGCGCAGCAGCGCCGCCGAGTGTTGCCCGAAGGCGCGCAGCACCGGCAGGTAGTCGGAGTCGTAAGGCGGGTCGAAGTAGACCACGTCCCACGGCTCCTTGCCGCCGCGCCAGTCCTGCCCGCCGCCCCCGGCCGTGCGGCGCAGGTACTCGGCCGCGTCCGACTTGACCACCTCGGTCAACTCCTCAGGCACTTCGAGCAAATCCAGATTCTCTTCGACGAGGGCGCACATCTTGTGGACGCGGTCGACGAAGGTGACGAAGGACGCGCCGCGCGAGAGCGCCTCGATGCCGACGGCCCCCGTCCCGGCGCAGAGGTCGAGGAAGCGCGCGCCTTCGAGCCGCGGGGCGAGGACGTTAAAAAGCGTCTCGCGCAGGCGGTCGGAGGTCGGCCGCGTCTGCAAAGACGCGGGGCTCTTCAGCACGCGCCCGCGGTAGTGTCCGGCAATGACACGCATACAACACTAACCATCTGAGTCATCTGGTTTGTGTAGTCTATTATCTTGGCTAGCCTTTGAAGTCAGGAAAACTCAAACGTTAATGAGTAAAGCGCATTTTATTGTACGGGCATTAGCAATTCGGGTCTACATGAGAAGTAGCCTAAGCTTCTTAGACAGTTGTATGGCCTGAATTAAATTAACCGACGGCGGCGAGGCCGAAGCGGGCGTCGGCGCGGACGCGCTCGATGAGGTGGGAGGTCTCGCGGGTGTGGCGGCGCGCGGTGAGGTAGTGGTCGGCCTCGCGGCGGGCCTCTTCGAGAATCTGAAGGTCGCGGACGAGGTTGCCGACGCGGAAGGTGGGGACGCCGGACTGGCGCGTGCCCATGACCTCGCCGGGGCCGCGGATTTCGAGGTCTTTCTCGGCGATGCGGAAGCCGTCCGTCGTCTCCTCCATGATGCCGAGCCGCTCGCGCGCCACGCTCGTCTGCCGCTCGGAGGCGAGCAGCACGCAGTAAGATTTTTCCGCGCCCCGGCCGACGCGGTCGCGCAGCTGGTGGAGCTGCGAGAGGCCGAAGCGCTCGGCGTGCTCGATGATCATCACGGAGGCGTTGGGCACGTCCACGCCGACCTCGACCACGGTCGTGGCGACGAGCACGTGCGTCTCGCCGCGGACGAAGCGGCGCATCGCCTCCTCCTTCTCGGCCGCCTTCATCTTGCCGTGCAGCAGGCCGATCTCGAAGTGCGGGAAGACGCGGTCGCGCAGGTGCTCGAACATCCGCGTCGCGTCCTTCAGGTCCATCTTCTCCGACTCCTCGACCAGAGGGTAGACGACGTAGACCTGCCGGCCGGCCCTCACCTCCGAGTCCACGAAGTTGTAGATCTTCTCGCGCGCGTCCTCGCCGCGCACGGCCGTCTTGATCGGCGTGCGGCCGGGCGGCAACTCGTCTATCACCGACACGTCGAGGTCGCCGTAGACGGTCATGGCCAGACTGCGCGGGATGGGCGTGGCCGTCATCACGAGCACGTCCGGGTTGTAGCCGCGCTCGCGCAGGGCCGCGCGCTGGAGGACGCCGAAGCGGTGCTGCTCGTCTATGACGACGAGGCCGAGTTTCGAGAACGAGACCGACTCCTGTATGAGCGCGTGCGTGCCGACGGCCGCGTGAATCTCGCCGACGGCGAGGTCCGCGTGAAGCCGCCGCTTCTCGCTCGCCTTGAGCGAGCCGGTCAGAAGCTCGACGCGGAACGGCGTCCGCGCCAGCATCCGCTTGATGTTGCGCGCGTGCTGCTCGGCGAGGATTTCGGTGGGAACCATCAGCGCCGCCTGATAGCCGTTCTCCATCGCGGCCAGCATGGCGAGCAGGGCGACGGCCGTCTTGCCGCTGCCCACGTCGCCTTGCAGCAGGCGGTTCATCGGCACGTCCGACTGCATGTCGCCGAAGACGCGCCCGACGGCCCGCTCCTGCGCGCCCGTCAGCTCGAAGGGGAGCACCGAGAAGACGCGCTCGCGGATGGCGTCGGTGATCTCGATGACGGAGCCCTTCGGCTCTTTGACGCGCTCGTCGCGCCGCAGCGCGATGGCGAGGGCGACCCAGAAGAACTCCTCGAAGATGAGGCGCAGGTGCGCGGGCGAGCGCGCGCTCTCGTAGTCGGCGAGCGGCGCGTCGTCGGAGGGGAAGTGGATGCGGCGCAGGGCCTCGGCGCGGCTGACGAGCCGCTGGCGCGAGATGAGTTCGGCGGGGAGCGTTTCGGTGAAAGCCTCGTCGCCGAGCAGGCCGAGGACGGCGTGCATCAGCTCGCGCAGGCGCTTCGTCCGCAGCTCGCCGAGCTTGCGGTAGACGGGCACGCGGCGGCCGACGTGGATGGCCGCGAGCGCGGGGTCGGCCGGCTCGTCGAGCGAGGTCTCGGAAGCCTCGTCGGCCTCCTCCTCCTCGTTAAGCTCGCCTCCGCGCTCGGCGTGCGCGGCCGTCGTGCTCTGCTCCTCGCGCTCGGCCAGCCGGATGAGCGCGTTCTCGGGCGGGGTGAGCGTGCCGGGCAGCATCTCGATCTCCTCGTCCGGCTTGTTGAGGCGCAGCGAGAAGGTGTTGCGCCGCCCGTCCCACTCCCAGCGGCCGAAGGCGACGAAGCGCGCGCCGCGCTGGAAGCGCTGGCGGTGATAAGCGACGATGCGCGCGGCCTGCCGGCCCGAGACGAACCACCACACGACGACGGGCTTGCCGGTCTTCTCGGGGTCGCCCGCCGTGACCTCGAAGATGAAGAGCGGCGGGGCCTTCGGCCCGCGGTTCTTCCCGACCTGAAAGCCGCCGGCGACGCGCACGTAGAGTTCGAGCGCCGCCTCGGAGCCGTCCCGCAAGTCCGCGATGCGCGCCATGTTCGAGCGATCCTCGTAGCGCATCGGCAGGTAATTCAAAAAATCCTCGACCGTCGCCTCCGCGGCGTCGCGCTTCCCGGTCACCTGCGCCAGAGCCAGCCCGAGCTTGCGCGCCGTCTGCGGCCCGAGCCGCGCGACGCCGTGCTTCGGCAACTCCATCACGGGCGTGTCGAGCGAGAGGGAAGACATACGGGGGTGATGAATGATGAGTGCGGAATGAGAAATGGAAGACGGGTCGTCAGCCGTCAGTCATCGGCCACCGGCAAAGAGATTGCTCTTACTGATGACTGACGACTGACGACTGAAAACTAATTCCGCACTCATCACCCGGCTTACGCCGTCGCCGTGCTGGCGGGTGAGCAGTGGCGGTCGAAGGCCTGACGGAGTTCGTCGGCGATCTGGTCGGCCGAGCGGTTCTCGATCTGGTGGCGCTCGATCATGTGGACGAGGCGGCCGTCTTTGAAGAGGGCGATCTGGGGCGAGGAGGGTGGGTAGGGCGCGAAGTGGGCGCGGGCCGCGGCCGTGGCCTCGATGTCCGCGCCGGCGAAAACGGTGACGGCGCGGTCGGGCCGCACCGGCGATTGCAGCGCGAGCGCGACGCCGGGCCGCGCCTTGCCCGCCGCGCAGCCGCAGACCGAGTTGACGACGACCATCAAAGTCCCCTTCGTCTTTTGGATGGCGTCCTCGACCTCGGCCGGCGTGCGCGTCTCTTCGACCCCGGCGCGCGTCAGGTCTTCGCGCATCGGCTTAATCAGAATCTCCGAGTAAGGCATCTTCTCGTCACTCCTTGTTTGAAAGAAATAGCCGTTGGCTTCCGTAAAGAGATTGCTCGACGGGGCCATTGTGTGCGCCGCCGCCGCGCGCCGTCAAACGTTCAGGCGGGCGCGAGGCGGACGCGGCGCGGCTCCGCGCCGTCGCCCTCGATGCGGACGCGCCACGCCCCGGCCGGCAGCGGGTAGCGGCCCATCCGCTCGGCCCACTCGATGACGATGACCGAGCGCTCGTCCGCGAGCAGCTCGTCGAGGTCTACGGCGTGCGCGGCCGAGGGGCCTTCGGCGAGGCGGTAGAGGTCGAGGTGGTAGAGCACGAGGCGCCCCTCGCCGTGGCGGTTGACGAGCGTGAAGGACGGGCTGTTGACCTCGTCCGGGTCGAGGCCGAGGGCCGCGGCCAGCCCTTTGACGAAGACGGTCTTGCCCGCGCCGAGCGGCCCGCTCAGAAGCAGAACCTCGCCGCCTTCGAGCCGCGCGCCGACGCGCCGGCCCAACTCGAAAGTCTCCTCCGGCGTCGCGGCCGTCCACTCGCCGGCCGTCAGCCTGTCTCGCGGCGCGGCGCTCAAGGCAGTTCTCCTTCGGGGTCGAGCGCGAGGAAGGCCGCGCCGAGGTGTTCGCGGATGTCGGAGGCGACGAGCGCGCGCATACCGCATCCGCGCGCCGCGAGGTCGCCCGCGAGGCCGGCGACGTAGACGGCCGCCACGACCGCCACGACCGCGTCGGCCTCGCGCTTCAGGGTGGCGTAAGCCTGCGCGAGGAAGCCCGCGATGACGCCGGTCAGCGTGTCGCCCGAGCCGGCCGTGCCGAGGCCGGCGTTGCCCGTCGGGTTGACGAAGACGCGCCCGTCCGGCGCGGCGACCAGCGTGCGCGTGCCTTTGAGGACGAGAATCAATTCGTGCGCCGAGGCGAACTCGGCCGCGGCCCGCGCGCGGTCTTTGAGGGCCGCGCGGTCGGTCGTGCCGAGGAGCCTGAGCATCTCGCCCTCGTGCGGCGTGAGGACGAGCGGCGCCTCGCGCGTGCCGCGCAAATCGGCGGGCCACGGGGCGAGCGAGTTCAGGCCGTCGGCATCGACGACGACCGGCGTCGTCCGCCGCGCGACCAACTCGCGGACGAAGCGGCGCGTGCCCTCGGCCTCACGCGAGAGTCCGCAGCCGACGGCGACTACGGTCGCGCGCGCCTTCAACTCCTCGAACCGGCCGAGCGCGTCGAGGCTGACGCTGCCGGCTTCGGTCTCCGCCAGCGCGGCCGTCATCACCTCCGGCATCAGGCGCGCCGCGATGGCGGCCAGAGCCGACGCGGGCGCGGCCGCCGTGACTAGCCCCGCGCCCGCGCGCATCGCTGCGTCGGCGCACAGGACGGCCGCGCCCGTCATGTCGCGCGAGCCGGCGACGACGAGCGCGTGGCCGTGCGTGTTCTTGTAGGAGTCCGGCGTGTAGCGCGTCCGGCGCAGCCACTTGAGCGCGTCCTCGCGCTCGGCGAGGTAGAGGCGCGAGGGCGCTTCGTCAATCAAAACCGGCGGCGAGCCGATGTCGGCCGACACCAACTCGCCGTTGAGCGACGCGGCCGGCGGGAGCGCGTTGGCCGGCTTCGGCGCGGTGAAGGTGACGGTCAAGTCGGCCTTCACGGCCGGCCCGATTAATTCGGCCGCGTCGGCGTCGAGGCCCGAGGGGATGTCGAGCGAGACGATCAAAGGCGACGCCGCGCCCCCGCCCGCGCCGCGCCGGCTCTCGATGAACTGTACGGCCTGCCTGTAAAGACCTTCGACCGGGCGCGTCAGCCCAGTCCCGAGCAGCGCGTCCACGACAACTTCGTGGGCGGAGTCCAACTGCCGTCTGAACGTCTCCCATTCCTCGCCGGTCTGACACTCGCGGAAGGTCACACGTCCGGGCGGGTTAAAGGGGTGCGGGAGAGCGGAGGGGCCGGGCGAGGCAGAGGAGTTTGGGCCGTCGGCCAGCGCGCGGGCGACCTCGAAGTTGAGGCGCGCGTCGCCTTTCGTCTCGCCGGTTCGCCCGAGGAGGATTAAGTCTACGGAAGCTCCTTCGAGGCAGAGTTGCCGCGCCAGCGCCGCGCCGTCGCCGCCGTTGTTGCCGCGCCCGCAGAGGACGAGGACACGACGGCCGGCGATTCCGCCGGGGAGGCGCGCCACGATTTCGCGGGCCGCGGCGCGCGCGGCCGATTCCATCAACAGCAGCGAGGGCGTCGCGTAGCGCTCGGTCGTCAGGCGGTCAATCTCGCGCATCTCGGCGGCCGTCACGATCTTCTTCACGGGCGGGATGATAGCACGGACGCGCGGGCGGGATGACGGGGCGGGGGAGAGCCGACGGAGGACTGCGGCGGGGCGTCTGTCTTTCGCCGCGCGAGCTTTCCCCCAAAATGAAAAAAGGCGCCGCCGCCTGCGCCTGCCTGCTACGCCTGCCGCCTCGCCGAGCCGTCCCTTCCCGTGTGTGATTCTAAGAAATGTTTAATGAGGTTGGCCGTCCAGAAAAATCTTTCACCGGGGAGAAAATTTTTGCGGCCGAAGTCGGGGCGTTTTGTGGAACGAAAAAGCCGGGGCGGCTTCAATCCGCCCCGGCTTTTTCGGGAAGTCTGTCAGACTGACGCGCGGGCGTCGTCCCGACTTTTATTTGTTGGCCGCTTTGCGGCGACGGCGCACGCCGGCGGCGACGCCGGAGAGGCCCGTCCCGAGCAGGATCAGGGTGGCCGGCTCAGGAATCGCGCCGCCCTCGATGCGGGCCGAGATGCGGGTGATGCCGCCCGTCGCGGTCGGGTCGAGGAAGAGGCGGTTCTGCGCGTCGATGTTGACGAGCGTGTAGGTGACGCCGTTGATGACGAAAGAGGTCGGGCTGTCGAAGGTCGCCACGAGGAAGCCGCCGTTGTTGGTCACGGTGCCGCTGAGCGTCGCCGTGAAGGTTCCGGAGCCGGTCGGCCCGGGCACGGTCTGCGTGACGATCAGGGTGAACGGGGTCGGGGCGAGCGTCTCGGGCGTCGGCGTAGAAGCGATGGCGAACTGCCCGAGGTCGGCGACGACCGGGGTGTTGACGGTGACGGGCGTGGCGGGCGTGCCCGTGGCGGTGAACGTCAGCGAGGCCGACCCGAACGTTGTCACGGCGGCCGAGGCCGGCGCGCAGGCCGCGCCGAAGCAGCCCTGCGTGTAGAAAGTGACCGGGTCGGCGCGCACCTCGCTCTGGGCGAGGGCGAGCATGGAAACGGCGGCAAAGCTGAAGACGAGCGGCTTTACCAGCGCGAGAATGCGGTGCAACATGGTTTTTTTGGTTCCTCCGTCGTTCCTGTTCCGAGACCTTGTTCGAAATGCACTCCGTCTGGCCGCTAGATGCCTCTCGGGGCGGGAGCGGGGCCTGCTCGCCGCTGCTGTCAAGCGACACGCGAAACCGCACTTTCGCCGAAGCCGCTTACGGGTGAAAATGGGACACAAAGACCAAAGGAAACCGGGCGAGGGCGGGGGCAATCCGCCGTCTGCCGAGAATTTCAAAACCCTACTGGACTCTGGTAAACCCAGTAAAGGCTTAATACTTTAGCCTTTTCAGAAAAAGTGGAAGCGAATGTACCGGCTTCCGGAAAATTTGTAAAGCCTTTTTTCAAAACTTACGGGCCGGCGGACGGGCGTTGAGACCCGTCTGCCGGCCCGCGAGTTTAACCGGGTGGCGGCCGCTAACCTCGGCCTATTCCTTGTTCCGGCGGCGGCGCGCCCGCGCGGCGACGCCCGCGAGGCCCGTGCCGAAGAGGATCATCGTCATCGGCTCGGGGACGGGGTTGTTGCCGTTGGGGCGGCCCACGTCGCTGTCGTCGTTCGTGCCGACCCGCTGGAAGCGCACGTAGATGGCGGCGCACAGAGCCTCTTCGGTCAGGTTGTCCCCGAAGCCGGCGCCGGAGACCGTGAAGGTCAGGCTCTGGCCCGGCGCGATGCCGTTATTCGGGAAGCCGCCGTTGAAGTTACCGCTGTTGCCGGTGGTGAAGCCGAAGTCGAGGTCTACGCCGTTGAACTGCGCGACGTTGCCGAGGTTGCCGTCGCGGAAGGTGAAGCCGGCGACGTTGGCGCCCGAGAAGCCGTTGATGTTGCCCGGCCCGATGTCGAAGCCGACGCTGGTGATGCGGGCGTCGAAGGGCGAGGTGTTCGTGACGGTGAAGGTGAAAGTGTTGGTCGTGTCGTTAAACGTGCAACTCACCGTGGCCGTCGAGAGGCTGCCGGTGCTGTTACCGACGATGGTGACCGTGTCGGCGTGAGCGATGGAACTCAACGCCATCATCACGAAGGCTGCGGCCGTCGTGAGCAAAGCTTTGCGGATCATGTTGGGCGACCCTCCCGGTGTAAAGATTCTTAGTGACACGCCTTCCGAAAGTTTTCCGGGGCGGAAGGCCGGAGCAAAAGAGCACGACTCGACAGGTGCGGCGCGCTCGTCAGCGAAAAGTTCGGGCTTAATCCCTCTTCTGGCACAGGAGAGAGATAAGCAATAACGAGGCTTTTCCAGAAATTGGAAGTTGTCGAGAGATTTACCAGAAGCCGGCGCGGCCGTCAACAAATAAACGTAAATGGCGCGCGGGCGGGGGCTTACGCCCGGCCGATTCTTAACATCCGCGTCACGCGCCCGACTACGGCGCGCGCCTCGGGCAAGCCCCACGCGGTCGTGAGGGCGAAATAGAGAAGCCCGTAGGGCGTCAGCACGAAGGCCGCGGCGGGGATGGGGTGGAGCCAGCCGAAAAGAAGTTTTAATCCCCACGCGGCCGCGGCGCTCAGCCCCGCGGCCGCGAAGAGCTTGAGGAGGAAGCCGCCCGCGAACCCCGTCTGACCGATCCTCCGGTTGAGCCTGCGACGCAGCAGCACGAACTCGACCCATCCGGCCGCGCCCGCCGAGGCCGTCAACCCGACCGCGCCCCAGCGCTGGTCGACGCCGAGCAGCGGCGGGACGAAGACGGCCGCCGCGTAGCCGAGCACGATGGCGAGCGCGACGTGCAGGATGGCGAAGCGGAAGGGCGTGCGCGTGTCGTGCAGCGCGTAGAAGGTCGAGGCGTAGAGGCGGCCGAGCGTCGTCGGCAGCAGGCCGACGGCCGCGCCGCCGAGGATGGCCCAGACGTAGAGCACGTCGGCGTGGCTGAAGTTGCCCGTGCGGTAGAGCGCGCCGACCATCACGTCGCCGAGCGCGAGGAAGGCGACGGCCGAAGGGACGATGAAGAAGGCGATCTGACGCAGCCCGGCGCCGAGCCGCGCCCGCAGGTGCGCCGCGACCTCCTCCTCGCCGCCCACGGCGCTCGACATCGCCGGCAGCTCGGCCGCCGAGACGGCCATGCCGAAGAGGCTCACGGGCAGCGTGTAGAGGCTCTGCGTGTAGGTGAGCGCCTGCACGGGGCCGTCGCCGAGGAGGCTGGCGATCATCTCGTCGACGAAGGCGCTGATCTGCACGACGCCGCGGCTGAGGAAGACGGGGACGAAGTTGCGCACCACGGTGCGGACGTTGGTGTTCGCCGCGTCGAGCGAGAGGCGCAAGCCTTCGAGGAGACGGAAGACCGTCGGCAGTTGGACGCCGAACTGCAAGGCGCTTCCCACCACCGCGCCCCACGCCGCGTAGCGCGCCACCGCGCCCCACACGCCGAGGTCTGCGAGCGGGACGCCGCGCACGGGCGTGCCCGAGAGGGCGAGGGCCGTGATGATGGCGACGTTCCAGATGATCGGCGCGGCGTAGGAGAGGAAGAAGCGCCGGTGGCTGTTGAGCACGCCGAGGCACCACGCCGAGAGCACGAGCAGGCCCGCGCCGGGGAAGAAGATGCGGACGAGCTGGACGGTGAGGTCGCGCTTCTCGCCCTCGAAGCCGGGCGCGAGCAGGTCTGTCAGGAGCGGCGCGGCGAGGACGCCCAAGAGGACGATGGCGGAAGTGGTGAGCGCGAGCAGCGAGAAGACGGCCCCCGCGACGCGCTCGGCCGCCTCGCGGTCGCCGCGGGCCAAGAGCTTGGCGTAGACGGGGATGAAGGAGGCCGAGAGGGCGCCCTCGCCGAAGACGTTCTGGAGGAAGTTGGGGATGCGGAAGGCGGCGGCGTAGGCGTCGCCGGCGACCGAGATGCCGAAGTAGTAGGCGAAGATGCGCTGGCGGACGAGGCCGACGATGCGGCTCAGAAGAATCCCGGCGCCGACGAGCAGCGCGCCGTGGCGCGTGCCGGCGACGGGCTTCTGCGGCGGCTCGACTCTCGCGCGGTCGGCCGGGAACTCGCCGGTGACGCTGCCGACGTTCAGGTTGGTCTCGCCGGCGACGACGCCCGCCTCCTCGCGCGTCGCGTCAGTCCGCGGCCGCGCCTCCTGACCGCCTTCTTCGTTTTGCTTCATCTCGTGGTCGTTGTGTCCTGAGCTTGTCTCGTATCGGCGGGGGCATTTAAACACAGGGGGCGCGGGGTTCGCACAGAGGGCGCGGAGGGAATTTTTGATTCGGGATTTTTGGTCGGAGATTGATAGCCGCCGGCCGTCAGCCGTTAGTCGAGGCAAAACTGACGGCTGACGGCTGACGGCCGGCGGCTAAATCAAAATGTTCAGAGTTCGTAGTCTTTGATCTTCGTGAGGAGCGTCTTGTAGCTGACGCCGAGCTCTTCGGCGGCGCGCGTCTTGTTGCCGGAGTGGGCGCGCAGGGCGCCGGCGATTTTGCGCCGCTCGACGGCGCGCGCGGCGCGCTCGACGGCCTCCGCGAGCGTGCCCGAGAGGTCGAAGTCGGCGGCCGC